>SVRY01000054.1 GCA_015064585.1 Oscillospiraceae bacterium | reverse complement strand
GAGCCCGATGAACCCTCCGAGCCCGACGAGCCCTCCGAGCCCGATGAGCCTTCCGAGCCCGATGAACCCTCCGAGCCCGAAATAAACGAATAAAATGCAAAAAAAAGAGTTTCCGCATAAAACGGAAACTCTTTTTCATTGGAATTTAAATTTCGATTATTTGTTGTTCTTCAGATCGTTTTCGTACTTTTCAACCATCTTCTTAACCATCTGACCGCCGATCGAACCTGCCTGACGGGCAGTGATATCGCCATTATAGTTCTGGTTCAAAGATACGCCTACTTCGGATGCAGCTTCCATCTTAAACTGATCCATTGCTGCCTTTGCTTCGGGAACGAGTTTCTTATTGCTACGAGCCATAAATTTTATCTCCTCTGATAACCTGCGTTATCTTTTTTAATCTATCTTATTGAGCGAACCGATTGATCCGCTCTGTTAGTATTATGGTCTAGAGTGAGAAGATTATGACTGGCAAATTTTGTTTTTTTATTTCATTTGGGAAATATATTTTTCGATGATGGCATTCATTTCGGGAAGTTTGCTTTCCATGTCTTCCACCAGCTTAAACTGATTACGCGCACGCTGCAGATTGTGACGGTCACGGCTGATACGGAAATATACATCGCCGTTGAGGTAGTCGGTGAGGAAGCGCATACCGGTTTCATAGGTCAGAATAATCGCGCCCATCGGGAAAGCACGGATCTCTTCCTCGGTCAACGAGCCGTCAAGACCTTCCAAGAAACCGCGTACAAAGCTTTCAAACATATCAAGACGCATGTATACCTTAGAAAGATCCACCTCATCCTCCGCTGCAGAAGATGCACCGAAACGAATGGCATCGCCAAAGTCATTGAGTACCGACCCCGGCATAACCGTATCCAGGTCGATCACGCAAAGCGCATCACCGGTATCGGAATCCATTAGGATATTATCCATCTTGGTATCGTTATGGGTAACACGCATACGGAATTCGCCGCTTTCCAAACGATTGTAGATATAACCGCAGAGATATTCTCTGTCGGTTACAAATTCAATATCTTTGCGGATCTTGGCTGCTCTGCCCTCGGAATCGCGCAGCAATGCTTCCTTGAAGTCGGCAAAACGGCTGCGCGTATTATGGAAATTGGGAATGGTTTCATGCAGTGTATCTGCCGGAAAATCGGAAAGCTGCATTTGAAATTCGCCAAAAGCTTTTCCTGCTTTGCGGAACATTTCAGGGGTAATGCCGGCACTGTAGGTTGTGCAGTTTTCAATATAGTAGCTGGCACGCCAAAAACCGCCGTTGGGATCGATGTAATAAAACTTGCCTTCGGTGGAGGGAATGAGCTGCATAACGCGGTTGCGAGGATCAATTCCCTTATCACGCATATAGTCACTGATATAGGAAGTCACATTGCAAATATTACTGATTACTTGCTTGGGCTGACGGAAAACATATTGATTGACTCTTTGCAAAATATAGCGCGTTGTCTTACTCTGATTCTGGCAAGTTACAATAAAGGTATCATTAATATGTCCGTTTTCAGATACATAATACTTAGTAACCTTACCGCGCAAAAGAAAATGGGAGGCGATTTCGGATATAAAGGAATAATTCATTGTATACGTACCTCTCTTACGTTTATTGCCAAATTTATGGTCCTGTACCAGTATATCATAAATTACATATTTTTGCAATCCCAAATAACATAATTTTTCCGATAAAATCACCATAAAAAACTTATTTTGTTGCTTTTTTCAAGTAATTCTTGGTGGTACTTTCTAGTTAGATTGATTTATTCTTATTTACAATCAATAATTCTCATAAACCTCTCGGTATATGAGAATTATTTCAGAATGTTTATGCAACCACATAATTGCCGGATTCTAACACTTTCTCAATGCTGACGATCTTGGTACACAGTGCCAAAACACCCACCGCCATTGTGATCTCCTCCATACCGGCAAAAGAGGGAGCAATACGAATATGACAATCGGAAGGATCTACACCGTAAGGATGCGTAGCGCCGGCAGGCGTAAATTTCACGCCGTATTCACGGCACATGGAAACAATACGGGTCGCACATCCCTGCAATGTTACATAAGAGAAAAAGTATCCGCCTTTGGCGTATGTCCAATGGGCAATACCGCAATCACCCAACATTTCTTCCAAAACACGGTATGCGGCGGTAAATTTAGGCGCCATCACTGCGGCATGTTTTTTCATATGACAGCGAATGCCCTTGCCGTTTTGAAAATAACGGGCATGCATGAGCTGATTCATTTTATCGGGGCCAATGGTGGCAAATTTTAAAAATCCCTTGATATCCGCCAGATTGGCATTGGAGCATGCCACAGCAGAAATACCCGAACCCGGGAAAGTGATCTTGCTGGTAGAACAGAATTCATATACCATATCGGGATTTCCCGCTTCTTCGCACGCACCGATTATATCCAAAAGATCGGCATTTTCGCCCTCAAAGGCGTGAACACAGTAGGCATTATCCCAGAAAATACGAAAGTCCTCCGCCTTAGGGGTAAGGGCGGCAAAGCGCTTGACCACTTCATCGCTAAACACAATGCCGGTGGGATTCTGATACTTCGGAACGCACCAAATGCCCTTGATGCTCTCGTCGTTTTCCACAAGTGCCTGCACCATATCCATATCGGGTCCATCTTCCAACATGGGAACCGGTATCAATTCAAAACCAAAATGGTCTACCATTGTAAAATGGCGGTCATATCCGGGTACAGGGCAAAGGAATTTACGGTTTTCCACCTGTGACCAAGGTTTCGATCCGCAAATGCCATGGATCATGGCATGGCTGATAATCTGATACATCAAGGTCAAACTGCTGTTGCCCCCCACCAAAACGTGATCGGGCGCGGTGTCCATCATATCCGCAAGCATCCGCTTGGCTTCGGGAATACCGTCAATACCGCCGTAATTACGGCAATCCTGCCCATTTTCCGCAATGAAATCGCTTGTATGATTTAAAGTATCTAACATTTCCATCGAAATTTCCAGCTGCAGCTTGGAAGGTTTTCCGCGGGAAAGATCCAGCGAAAGACCTTTTTCGGTCAGTTTTTCCAGTTGAGCAATACATGCCGTCTTTTCTTTTATCAGTGCTTCGATACTTTGATTTAAATAATTCATGTTCGTTTCTGCCTTTTGTGAAATTTGCTGTTGACTTTTTGCAACATGCGTATTATAATACATAACATACCATATGTAAAATCTATATTTTACATACAAGATATATATTTTAAGAATATCTGATCGGAGAAAACCATGTACATCAGTTATGATTATTACCGCGTATTTTACTATGTTGCCAAATACAAAAGCATATCGCAAGCGGCAAAACAGCTTTTGCAAAATCAGCCGAATCTGTCAAAGACCATTCAAAATTTGGAAAGCGCGCTGGATTGCACGCTGTTCATCCGCAACCGACACGGCGTGACCTTAACGCCCGAGGGGGAGAAACTATATAGCCACATCAAAATTGCCTTTGAGCATATTGAAGCCGGGGAAGAAGAAATTTCGCTGGAAAAGTCCCTGCAGCAAGGGATCGTTTCGGTGGGCGTAACAGAGGTTGCTCTGCACTGCGTTCTGCTTCCCATTTTGAAGCAATACCGTGCCCGCCATCCCGCTATTAAAATTCATATCACCAACCACTCCACCCCGCAAGCTACCGAAGCGCTCAAAAACGGACTTTTGGATTTTGCACTGGTTACCACCCCCACCGTAAAATCGTCCTCCATTACCGAGAAAGTTATCAAGCCTATTAACGAAGTTGCCATTTGCAGCAAAGCCTATTCCGAACTGTTGGAGCCTAAAATTCCTTTTACCAAACTGCAGGACTATCCCATCATTCTGCTTGGCTCCTCCACCAAGACCTACGAGCGCTATTCAAACATTTTTAAATCCCATGGCATCTCTTTTGACCCCACCATCGAAGCTGCCACCACCGACCAGATTCTTCCGATGGTAAAAGCTGACCTTGGCATCGGATTTATCCCCGAGGATATGATCAAAAAAGAGGACGATGTGTACAAGATCGATCTTTTGGAAAAGATCCCCGAGCGTTATATCTGTTTGATCAAGCGTAAAGAGGATTCCCTCAGCGTTGCCGCAAAGGAACTGGAGCGGTTGATCGTTTCCAAACAATCATTTACGATCATGACATAAAATGCCCCCCGAAACATTGGCGTGATACTCTTATCGGAGTATCACGCCGGTTCTATTCGCCTGCGGCGAGTGATATTGCTTCGCAGTGATATTTGGACTGCGTCCAAGTGATATTCGCTTTGCGAGTTTTGAGTCGAATAGAATATCACTCAAGCCGCAAGACTTCAATATAACTGTAAGGCGAAGCCGAACAATATCACTCTTTGCGACAGCAAAGAATATCACTCATACATAAAGCAGAAAAGAGAGAGCTTCACGAAATTTAATTTCGCGTTACTCCCCCTTCTGTTTTTTGCCGGTTCTATTCGCCTGCGGCGAGTGATATTGCTTCGCAGTGATATTTGGACTGCGTCCAAGTGATATTCGCTTTGCGAGTTTTGAGTCGATGTGTAAAACAGAAAACGAACCGCCATCTTTTGGATAAACGGTTCGTTTTCTTATTCGGTCAAACGCATTCCTTCGGTAAACCTTAAAATTTCGCATCCAAGCGCTCTTGCATCCTCTCGGTCATGGGTGACCAGTAAAAGGGTCTTATCCGCTAAAAAGCGGTTACAAAGGGCATATATCTGCGCTTTGGTGTCGGCATCCAGCCCTTTAAACGGTTCGTCCAAAAGCACCACCTTGCATTCTGCCGCCAGTGCTCTGGCAAGCGCCACGCGCTGTTGCTGCCCGCCCGAAAGGGTATCTGGCAGTTTTTCCATATCCTCTTCTGTCAGCTCTACTTTTTTAAGCCACATCTTCGCTTTTTCTTTTTTCTCTTTTTTACTGCCTTTGAGTACTGCCATTACGTTTTCAAGGGCTGTAAATCCGGGAAAAAGGCGTACCTCTTGAAACAGCATACAAATATCACTATGGGAAAAACCCGACACACTGCCGCCATCCGGCTTGACAAGTCCCGCAATAATATGCAAAAGGGTTGTTTTACCGCACCCCGAAGGGGCTGTCAGCGCGATTTTTTGCCCATCGGCAACACTGAGCGAAAGATTTTCGATCACTTCTCTGCCGTTATATATTTTTCGTATATTTTCCAGTTTGATCATACCGTATAACCTCGCTTTCCCGCAAGGGCACGCACGGATGCGGCAAGCAGTTTTTCAAGAATAAAGCAGATCATGATAATGCAGAAGGTGCAGGCGAACAGCTCTGCGGTGAGGATATCCCGTTTATACAAAAATAAGAATTTGCCCACCGTCCCATCGGGGGTGCACAGCACCTCTGCCGCAACGCCCGCCTTCCAGCCAAGCCCCAGCGAGGTCAGCAGGGAGGACAGTAAATAGGGCATCACAGAGGGAATGTAAATATATTTTGCCATGCGCCAAAGCCCAAATCGGTGTATTTTTCCCACTTCCAACAGTTTGGGATCGGTCTCTGTGAGTCCTTTATACAAATTGGCGTATACAATGGGCAGCACGATCAGCATAACTGCCACAGACGGCACGGTATCTTTCACGAGAAATACCCAAAGAAGCATGATAAAGGAAGCAACAGGGGTGGCACGCACCACTGTCAAAAGCGGTGAAAACAGGATATCCAGCAGTTGGAAACGGTAGGTTACCACCGCCAGGCATCCGCCTGCCAAAACACCCCAAAACCATCCTTTAAACATATTGCCAAGGGTGACAAAGCAAGCCCTGCGAAATTCCCCATCCTTCAATAGGTCAATCAGTGCTTTCCCTGCTTCCACAGGCGTGGGCAACACCCAAGCCTTGTCCACGCGAATGGCAAAAAACCACCATACACCGATCCAAAATAACAAAGAAAGGGCGGTGAGGATCCACCGTCCGCTCTTACTTCTGATAATAGAACGCATCATCGGGAAGTGCTCCGCCAACCGATGCAGGATCGGCTGTATACAGAATGTTCAAAAATGCCGACAGTGTATTCTTCATTTCAGCGCCGTCAATATACACAAGATTGCATCCGGGAATTGCCTGCTTGGCAATGGCGGCTTTGGCAATAATGCCTGTCTTTTCTACCAGCGCAGAACCCTCTTCGGGGTTATTCGCAATAAATTCAACCGATTCTTTGTATGCCGCAAGGAACGCATCCAGTGCCGCCTTATGTTCGGTGGCAAATTTCTTGGATACCACTACGCATCCCTGCACCACATCGGTATCGCACACTTTGTTCCATTCTGCCGTAATGTCAAGTACACGGTTTACCGTTTTGATCTGCATGGTAACAGCGGTCACCTTGGGCTCGGGCAGCATACAAATAGTAGCTGTGCCATTGGTCATGGCGGCAACCACGCCATCGGCAGTGGCTTCATATACCACAGTCACATCTTTGCCCACTTCCAGCCCGTTCTTTTCCAACAGATATTCCAGGATATACTGGGGTGTTGCGCCTTCGCCGGTGGTATAAACGGTCTTTCCCTTCAGATCCTTAATGGAAGTGATGGTCTTTTCGCCGTTTTCCAGTACGTGCAGAACACCTAAGGTGTTGAGTGCAGCCACCTGCACGCCGCCTTCGGTCATTTTATACAGCTTTGCCGCCACGTTAACGGGAAGCGCCGCCACGTCGTATTTTCCGGTCTTCACAGCCGCCACCATTTCGTTGGGCTCGGCAATAATATCAACGGTATATTTGCCGTCATTCATCACTTTTGCCATGCCAACACCTGTGGAGCCCGAAAGCGCCGCCACGCGAACAGGGGTGTTATCTTCCGCGGTGGGCATATCTTCGATATCCGTTCCGGGAGTGGCAGGATCATTGTCCTCTGTCAGTGCGTTATTCTTTTTTTGACCGCAGGCAGCAAAGCTGACCACCATCAAAAGAGACAATATCAGTGTCAAAATTCGTTTCATCATGATTCCTCCTTAATTTTCACGGACCGTTATTTTATATTTTTGTCCGATTTTTTCCAGTTTTCCTTCTGCCATCAGTGCATCCACCGCGCGGTAAAGACTGGCTCTGCTCATATCCAGACGTCTGGAAAGGCTTGCCATGCTTTCCCCCGGAATGACATAGCCGTCTCTATCCCTTGGCAGGTTCAAAAGGTGCCGATACAATTTTTCCCCGCTGTCCTTTGCCGTATACCCTGCGATCTTGCTGTTTAAAAAGCGCACCTTTTTTGACAAAACCGCAATGATATTGCGGGCAAACACAGGGTCTTGCATGATAAAGCGTTCCACCGTTTCCCGCGGGATCACCAAAATAGCGGTTTGGGCGGAAAAGACGATCTCGGTATCGGGCAGGCTGTCGCTGTACAGTCCCGCATAGCCGAAACAGTTGCCCGCTTCCAAACGGTTCAGCAAAACTGTCTTATCCCCTTCCCTGCGGTTCACGCGGGCTTTTCCCCAAAGCAGGATCACAAGTTCCCCTGCATTCGGTCGGTAACAGCCGCGCCCCGGCATGAGAACGGGAAGCGTCTCTGCCTCTTTTAAGGTTTCCTGCCCACATCCCGCCAAAAGCGGTATTTTTTGAAGCGCAATACTCTTGTTTTTTTCCATGCGCCCTCCAAAACTGTATCATTTGTTACAGTTTATCACATATTTTTGCAATTGTCAATAGGGGAATGAAAAAAGGATCGCATTTTAATTTGCGATCCTTTTTGATCAATTGGTTATAGTGACCGATTCAGCAACCGAATAATAGTTACTTATCGTACCTTTGAGCGCAACTTTCACAGTGAGTGTGCCGCCTTCTTGGATGTTCCATACATATGTGTCCACATTTGTCAAGAAATTACTGATATCGGAGTTTCCCGGGCCAAGTATTTCTTGGATCTGCGCAAGAGTCATACCTTTTTTGATCTTGGCTGCCTGTTTCTTGGTTATGATATCAGACATCACTTCGTCTGCAACGACCGATATGGTGCCATCCGCCAAGTCTGTTTTTTGACCGATTTGATACACCACGATCACCTCTTTCCCTTCTTGCAAAATTGCCGAAGAAGTGTGCTTTACCTTATATAATTTACCGCCTGCATCGTATGCATAAAAGAATCTTTTTTGTATCGCAGGACGGTTCTTTTGGGAGTTCGCAACCGTTAGCAGCATCGTTGTGACAGGTTCGAACGATCCGAAAATGGGACGCTGATTCGGTCTCAGCCGCATTAGTTCAAATTTGCTTTCACTTTGCATTGCTTTTTCATATGGAATAATAGCGTATCCTATATTATCTTGGAGAACGATGCTTCCATCCGACAGTATCCACCATGAGGCACCATAGCCGGGCACACCGAATGTTGAACTATAGTCAAAATGTGGCTTTCCAAGCATTTCTCTCACTGTATCTATCGGACAGTTTTTGATCGCTACAGCATCCGGAAAGTCTTTTCGATCCGTTTCTTCCCATAATGAAAACATCGGGCAGCAGTGTTTCAACACTTCATTCGGATCTCCTGTCAGCGGCTCGGCATCTGCCAAAGTGAATACGATTTTTCCCGACAGCCACTTGATATATCCATACAAAGTCCATTCGTTACTTGCAATATCTTTTTTACAGTATACAGAATACACTTTCTTATTTTCCGTGGCAATCATCCTGAATTCCGTAGCATCCGCTGTATGAAGCACAACAGTTTCGCGGGAAATGGCATTAAACATACAGATGCTCGTAGCATCTCTGCCGGATCCCCAATTACTCACATACAGTAGATCCTTGATCGTATCCCCATCAAAATCACAGGGCAAAGCACACGTTACACCGTAACCTCCGATTTCAGGATCCAATCGGTATACCTCACCGCCATAGATCCAAAGGAAAGAAAGCCCACCCATTTTGAATATATCACAAGACATTGGCTCTTTTACGGATATCGGTGTCACATTTTTAAACCGCTCTTTTTCAAAGGGGATCCCCGAAAGAGAGGTGCCGTATTTTTTTACCAATGCATCATAGAAAGCATCCAAATTTTCCGTTGTTCCTTTTGACAGCTCTATATCGGAAAAGTCGATCTCACCGATATCAGGCTCCCGTTCGTTTTCCGTCTGATCTCCGCTTTCTGTTTCCGCTTTCTCCTTATCCTTCACAGGATCGGTCAAAAAGCATATCGCAAGGGCGGTGCAGGCAATGACTGTGAGAATAATCACCCAAAATGCTGGCTTTTTGTAGTGCAGTACCGATTTGATACGGCTCTTGACCCCCGTTTCACCAAAGGCTACGGGGCAGGCACTGATCATACGGCGGGTCACACTGCAGGCAAGCAGCGTATCGGAATATGCCGCCTTCTCTTCTCCTGACATATCCTTTACCACCTTTTCATCGCAGGCACCCTCCAGGTCGCGGCAAAGAAAAATATATCCCACCCACAAAAGCGGATGAAACCAATATACCGACAGCAGTAAAAAGCCAAAGGGCTTCCACAAATGGTCGCGGCGGTGAATATGCGCTCTTTCGTGCGCGATCACATGGGCATACTGCATAGCGTCAAGGGATGACGGAAGATAGATTTTCGGGCGCATGATTCCAAGGATAAAGGGAGAATCAATGCTGTCGCAAATATAGATATTGCCCTCATACGGCATGGATATCTTTACCTTGCGGTAAATGCGAAGATAACTGATAACGGCATAAACCATCATCGCAAACAGACCTACGATCCAGACAACCGTTGCCGCGAAGGTAACAATCTGCATGGTGCTCACGCTCTCACCCTTGAGCGTCGCAGTGGGTGCTGACATATCCGAAAGGATGGGATTGAAGGTGCTGTCAATGATCGGTATCCCGCTGTCAATGACGGGTGTATCGGCAATCACGATATTTTGCGGCACCGTTTCACTTGAGGGAACCATACTCATCATACTTTCAATAGAAAACGGCAACACCAGGCGCACCGCCACCGCCGCCCACAGTAGGCACACCAGCCACTTGGGGGCTTTTTTGAGTAAAAACCGCAGTGCCAGCACCGCAAGCACGATCCAGCCCGCTGTGATGCTCATGTTGAGAAGCTTTAAAAACAGATTTACCATATCAATCCCCCTTTCGGCAGTGATCGATCAAAGCGCGGATCTCTTCCACTTCCTTATCCGACAAAGGGCGGCGCTTGGCAAACGCTGCCAAAAAGGCAGGCAGCGAACCGTCAAAGGTTTCTTCCAAAAATTTTTCACTTTGCTTTGCGCAAAACTCTTCTTTGGAAATTAGAGAGGATACCACGCCGCTGTCATTTTGAAAAATGCCTCTTTCGCACAGTTTTTTGAGTACGGTATAAGTAGTGGATTTTTTCCACTGCAATTTTTCTTCACACAGCTTCACAAGAGCCCCGGAGGTCAAAGGCTCATTTTCCCAGATCAGATCGGCAAAACGCGTTTCCACAGTACCCAGCTTCATTTCATCCATGTGTGTCACTCCTTCTTGGTCTATCGTCTATCGACCATTTATAGTCTATCACAAATAGACCAATTTGTCAAGGTAAAAATATATAAAATATTTTTTGAAAGCATCGCTGTTACCACTGCAATCTCCCCCACAAAAAATTTTTTATGAACACCCCTTTTGTCAATACGCACAAAATCGCATCTTTATCTTTGTGCATTTTCCCCTGTTTTTCTGCTCTTTTTGGGGGTACAGTTTTGGATTGTATCATGATATAATACAGATACCCACCAAATTCCCGCGCATTTTTTCAAAAAAAATGTAAAAAACATCGGGCGGCGTGCAGTCGTTATAGAACGCACGTCTTTTCGTGCTGCCATAAAATAGGGTTTCTTCGGAAGAAACCCGGGTTATTTCGGAAGAAACGGGGGTTTTTTCCGAAGAAACTAAAAAGAAAAAGAAGCAAAAAGAAAAAGAAAAAATAAAATAAAGATAAAGATAAATAAAATTGGCACTCTAAATTTTATTAATTTATTTTATTTAACGCGCGCGCACGCGCGAGAGAAGCAAAGTTTTCCACAGGCAAGCGGAGCCGATATGCAAAATTAAAAAATTAAAATGAAAAAAATTTCAAAAAAACCCCTCACAGGGGGTACGATTTTGCAAACGGCGGGTGTATAATAGTGCCATCAAGCGCGGGCAGACATTTGGGCAAAAGGAAAAAGGAATTCTTTGGGGGAAGAATTCCTTTCTAAAAGACAGTATCACCGGA
>SVRY01000053.1 GCA_015064585.1 Oscillospiraceae bacterium | reverse complement strand
TTATTGCTGTCGCAATAGTGATATTGAAGCCTGACGGCTTCAGTGATATTTTATTCGCCCCTTTAACTTGCAAAGCAAATATCACTCGGCGAAAGCCGAATATCACTGCGAAGCAATAGATCTCGCCTCAGGCGAATAAAACTGCGAGACTTCCTTATGAGAAGTCTCGCATTGCCTCGGGTTTTCTTTTGGCATTTCATTTTGATTTTATCCAATGGCTTCGTTAGTTTAATATATGAAGGACAAATGTTGAAGAAATAGGATTAACACTACACGATATAAACTAAAAACTTTTCTCTAAACTCTTGCTTTTTATATGGCAAATGTAATATAATAATAGATAATAAGAGGAACTATACACAAGGAGGGCCTATGAAAAACAGTAGCACCTATTTCAAAAACGAGTCCTGTGAATATTTTCCCTGCCACAAAATAAGTGGGGACTATTTTAACTGTATGTTTTGCTGCTGCCCTCTGTATGCCCTTGGCGACAAATGCGGTGGAAACTTTGTGTATTTGGAGGAAGGCATTAAGGACTGCTCCCAGTGCAATATTCCCCATACCGAAGCGGGATATCAGCACGTGTTCTCCAAACTGCGCATGGTTTCCGAGCTTGCCAAGAACAATCGGAATTACAGCCTTTCTTTGGAAAGCGAATTGACAAAATAGGTAAGTGCCAACAAATCGGCACATCCGCCGGGAGAAAGGTTTCGTATGATGAACGCCCTGTCCATGGCGAGCACTTCCTCTTCGCTTGGCAGAGGGTTGCGTGAAAGTAGTTGTTTGGCATATTCCTTTGCGAAAACAGCGCCCGATTCGCCGCCGCGGTGATACAGATTGGTGTCTTCCACGCGAGCAATCAAGTGTAGCAGTGTCAATACACCGGCTTGATTGCGATTGAGTCCTTGGGTAAGGGCGTTTTGGAAGATCGGAAGCGAAAGATCCCGTACAGCGGGAAAACCATCGCAGACCTGCCCGCGAATTCCCGTTATTTTATGTTGGAGATACAACCGTTCGCCTGCGGTCTTGCCGTTGGCATGGGCAAAATCGGCATGTGCTGCATCCTGTGCCAGCAGAGAAGCCTCTGTAAAGATTTGATCGGTCGTGGCAAAGGGGCGCTCAGGCAACCATAGCCTGCCGATAGCGCCGCACAAAAGTCCCAGGGAATAGATCATGCCTTTGTGGGTGTTGACCCCATCCGTTGCGCGATACATTGCATCTTCTGCCAAAATACCGGCAGTTTTCAATTGTATAAAGGTTACGGATCTGTTCTCGGAGGCGGTTTTATTGCCGATGGAAAAACAGTTTTTGAAATAGGGACTCAAAACAGAGGCGCTTTTTAAAAAGCTTTCTAAGTCCATATCGATGTGGCTTCCCGTGTTGTTTTGGTCCACCAGTCCCGGTTTGGGCGTGGTTTGCACCTCGTCTATAAGACATTGATAAGCAAGCGCCCCCACCTGTTCTTTGTCAAAATCTAAAAAGAAATCTTCCAGAAGCTCTTTGGTTTTGGCTTGCAGCTGTTTGACGCTGTGACTCCTTGTTGCGGCGCAGGCTCTGCCGGGCGCACCGCAAACTATGCATCCGCGGGTAGAATTTCGATCAAGTTTGGTTCCGTTTTGGTCGATGACGTCCATGTCAAACAGTCGTCCGATGGACAAGCTCTCTTCGATGGATACGCAAATTTTCTTAATATCCTGTGCATTTTCCGAAACGGCATACAGCGCTTCATATCCGGTGTTGGCTTCCTCTGTTTTTTTATACAGAATTGATTTGCCGGTAAGCTTATCCTCAAGCATCTGCAACCCCAGATAAAAGGCACGCCGAATCAAAGGGGAGGTTTTGACGGGGCCTGCAATATTCATGGTGAATGAAATGAGGGGACATCGGTAGGCTTGCGTCAGCTTTATTTGAAGTTTGGCCCGCTTTTCACGGCAGGCCAATACATCTTCCAGGGTTATTTCATTCTTCATAAATCAAATCCGATTGTTTTTCTTGCTGGGCATCCAGCTTGCGCAGATTCTTTTCTGCGTTATCACCCACACAGCCTACCAACATATAGCTCTTTGTCAGGTGGTCATAGATAAAGTGTCCCAGTAAATGGAAATTCTTTACCATTCCCGTATTGGATACGTGCATACGCGGTCCGGTACAGGCATGCACATGCGCACCGATGGAAACGTGCCCTTTGTCCACATAGGTAATGGGCAGGTTTTGGGCAATCAATTCGTTTACCCTCTTTTCCAGCTTTGCAATGTCCAGATCAGGCTTATTATCGGGGAAGGAGATAACAAAACCGTGTTTTACGTCATCATGACTGCAATGCTCCACCAGTTCCTTGGGCATACAAAGCTCGCAAAGGTCTTCTGCAGTGTGCGCCATCAAACGGTAAGGAAGGGATTGATATACAGTATCCTTGATTTCCTTGGGGTCAGGACCAAACAGGGTGGGGCGCGAGATCAGTACCTGTTCACCCACACCGATTAAGAGGTTTGCATTGAAGTTGAGGAAGGGGTATATCAGGTCAAAGTGCTCCACGATCACGCGTCTGCCGCACTGCAGGGCTTCGGTGATGGCTTCTGCCAGTACGCTCATTTGCGTGAAGCCGTTTTCGAAACGGATATCCACATGATAGGTGTGAGGAGCGAAAAAGCTAAAACCTGAGTTGATGTTCAGCAGCGGCAGAGGACGAATATATACGCCATCGTCGTCGTTGGTCAATTCAAGCCCGGGGAACATACCGCGCAACAGGGCGCTTTTACCCGATCCGGCTTCGCCGATGACACCGATCAGCTTGTCGGTGGGCTGAAGGTACAGCTGTGCCAGTTGCATGCCGAGGGAATACATACGGTTTTGTCCTCTGGGAGCGAAATAGCTACTGAGAATATGGTTTACTTGACGATTATGTTTCATAAATGCAGTTTCTCCTTTTATATAAAATCTTTATTTTTTAAATAATTGAGGGTGCTTTCGGGAAGGAAGGCGCCCAGTGTCCCTACGTCCTTGTTTTCAATCAGTTTTCTTACGCAGCTTGCGCTGATTGGTGTTTGGTCGGCGGTTTTTCTTTCAATTTCCACATACTGAATACCGTTTTCAGGTAGATACTTGGCAAGGTTTTGGTTGTATTTATCGGTCATGGCGGATAAGGGCTCGCTTCCCACAAATCGGTGGGTGATGGAAAGCTCTTTTGCGATGATTTTGGAAAAAATTTCAATATCCAAGCCACACTGTACCTCGTAGGCGTTGTCCCTGTCCTTTAAAAAGTAGGTAGGGAAGGTGGCGGAGGAGATCATGTACGGTCCCGTTTCTGCCACTGTTACGTTTGAAAGATGGGTGGTGCCAAGACGCACCATGTTCAGCCGATCAAGGGCTGAAAATTCGCTTTTGTCCTCGGAGAGCACGAAAACGTATACTTGTTCGCATTGCTTTGCGGCACTTTCCACCAAATATTGATGTCCCAGCGTGAAGGGATTGGCGTTCATTACGATGGCTCCTACCTTGCCGCTTGCATTCAATTTGGGAATGCTTTTCAGATATGTGGCAATGCCATCGCGGCGGTCTTCCATCAAAAGTACGTCCTTAGTTTGGGCAATGGGATAGAAGAAGAGGGAAGAAAACATAAATTTATTTTTGGGCTTGGTGTAGATAAAAAGATGTCGATGCCCCTTTGCAAATGCCTCGTTTTTTAAGGCGGTGATGACGCAAGAGGTCAGGTCTTCTCCCTGACGGTCAACTGCCACTGCAATCAGCTTTAATACGTTTTCTTGCCTTGCACCGGTGGCAATCAATCGATCACCGTCGAACACGAGGGCGATAACGTCGGGGTCTTCCGTTTGGGCAAGCTCGGCTTGCCTCAGAAGCGAGTGCCATTTTTCAAGCTTTTGTCCGCTCAGGCGGTGATGGAGTTCAATATTCATTCTATCATCCTTTTTACGGTTTATATATCCATTATACAACAAAAAATCCGATATGGAAAGATAAATTCAAAAAAATTAAAAATTATTTGCCGCGATTGTTGCGGGCAACTAAAATACACAGAAAGGTAAAATCGTTATGAAAATTCTAAAGGTGGCTTGTGCCGGAACGCTGGAATCGAGTGATACATATGTGGAGCTTGAGCCCTGTGAAGAATTGGATATCACCATCGAATCCGTGGTGGAAAAACAGTTCGGGGATAGAATTGAGCAGGCAGTGAAAGAGGTTTTGGCAGAGCATGGCGTAGAATGTGCCAAGATTCGTGTCATTGACCGAGGCGCGTTGGATTGCACCATTCGCGCTAGGGTTGAGACGGCTGTTTTGCGTGCGGGGGGTGAAGACTAATGCGCCGTAGTATGCTGTTTTTGCCGGGTAATAACCCCAATATGCTTATCAACGCAGGATGCCTCGGGGCGGATGCTGTGATCTTTGACTTGGAAGATGCCGTATCGCCTGCAGAAAAGGACGCGGCAAGACTTCTTGTTCGCAACACCATGCGGTATATGGATCTTGGCGGATGCGAAATTGTGGTTCGCATCAATTCGGTGGATACCGATTTTTGGTGCAAGGATTTGGATACCATCATTCCTTGTAAGCCTGACGTTATTCTGTTGCCCAAGTCGGCAGAACCTGCCGATATTCGTCTGGTTGACGAATATATTTCGGCGCTGGAAGAAAAATTGGAATTGGAAAAGGGAAATGTTAAGATCATGCCCTTGATCGAAACTGCCATGGGGGTAGAAAATGCATTTGCTATTGCTTCCTCCTGTGAGCGTGTGTGTGCGTTGTTCTTGGGTGCTGAGGACCTGACTGCCGATCTGCAATGCAAAAGAACCAAGGCGGGCAGAGAAATCGAATATGCCCGTCAGAGGCTGGTGGTGGCTGCCCGTGCGGCAGGGGTTGATGTATACGATACTCCCTTTACCGATGTCAACGATGACGAAGGCATTGTGGTGGATGCACAGTTGGCAAAGGCATTTGGTTTTACCGGCAAGGCTTCCATATCGCCTCGCCATGTAGACGTGATCAACGATGTATTCAGCCCTACTCTTGCGGAAATCGAATATGCGTATGAAGTGGTGGAAGCTATCCGTGTTGCCAAGGAAATGGGCAAGGGTGCCGTTTCTTTGCGCGGAAAAATGATAGATGCTCCCATTGTGGCAAGAGCTGAGCGCACCATTGCCATGGCAAAGGCACTGGGACTGGATCGGACGGAGGTGTAAAGCGTGAATAAACTGGTAAATTCGATTCGAGAGGCAATTGCCCTTTCGGGGCTACAGGACGGCATGACTGTGTCGTTTCACCATCATCTGAGAAATGGTGACCATGTTTTGAATATGGTCATGCATGAGATCGCAGAACTGGGGATTCGCGATTTGACTGTGAATGCCAGCTCGCTGTTTGATGTGCACATGCCCTTAGTGGACCATATCCAAAACGGTGTGGTAAGCTGTGTGTTGGCTGACTATATCTCGGCAGGTCTCGGTAAGGCGTTTTCGAGCGGCATTATGGAAAAGCCGGTGCAGTTCCGCACCCACGGTGGCAGACCCTGCGACATTGCGTCGGGTAAGACCCCTATTGATGTGGCGTTTATTGCCGCACCAACCTCGGATACCATGGGCAATTGCAGCGGTAAATACGGTAAATCCGCCTGCGGAAGCTTGGGATATGCTTTTGCAGATGCCATGTACGCCAAGCGCGTAGTGGTAATTACCGATAATCTTGTGCCCTATCCGTTGGCAGATTTCTCAATTGCAGAGAACTATGTTGACTATGTTGTACAAGTAGATGCCATCGGTGATCCGCGCGGGATCGTTTCGGGCACCACTAAGATCACCAGAGACCCCGTGGGTTTGGTGATGGCGCAGTATGCTGCCAAGGTGATCGATGCATCGGGACTTTTAAAGGACGGATTTTCCTTCCAGACCGGCGCGGGCGGTGCTTCGCTGGCGGCGGCAAAATTCTTGAAGGATATCATGTTAAAGAAGGAAATTCAGGGGAGCTTTGGTTTGGGCGGTATCACCGGTTATATGGTGGATATGCTGAAAGCAGGCTGTTTCCGAACCTTGCTTGACGTACAGTGCTTTGATCTGGGGGCGGTGGAATCTATTCGTACCAATCCTGCTCACAGAGAAATTTCTGCGCTGCAGTATGCGTCTCCCGGCTCCAAGAGTGCTGCGGTGGATAGTCTGGATGTGGTGATCTTGGGCGCAACCGAAATCGACACCGACTTTAACGTAAATGTTCATACCGACTCGCAGGGATGCATCATGGGCGGCTCGGGCGGTCACAGCGATACGTCGGCAGGTGCGAAGCTTTCCATGATCATTGCGCCCATGTTCCGCGCAAGATTGCCCATTGTTACAGACAGAGTTACTTGTATTTCCACTCCCGGTAAAGACGTGGACGTGTTGGTGACCCAGGGCGGCATTGCGGTAAACCCCGCCAAGGCTGAACTGAAAAACAGACTGCTTGATGCGGGATTGCCTGTGATCGATATTGCAGATCTGAAGGAAAAGACCGAGCGTATTACCGGTAAGCCCCAAAAGCTTGCCCACGGCGATCAGGTTGTCGCAGAGGTGATCAGCAGAAATGGTGACATACTCGACAAAATATACAGCGTTTGCTGAAGTAATTGAATTCAAGGAGATTCATTATGAGAGAAATCAGTACACATACTATTACCGAAACAGTGAAAAAGCTTTGCATTGAGGCAAACTGCCATCTGACAGAGGATGTTAAGAACTGTATTCGCTGCAAGAGAGACGAGGAAGGCTGGCAGGGTGCCAAAGACATTCTGAACAGAATCATCGAAAACTTTGAAATTGCCGATCAAGAAAATCAACCTGTTTGTCAGGATACCGGTGTTGCCTGCGTATTCTTGAAAATAGGACAAGATGTTCATGTTGACGGCAGCATTGCTGATGCGGTAAACGAAGGTGTCAGACAGGGATATAGCGAAGGCTATCTGAGAAAGAGCGTTGTACGCGATCCCTTGGACAGAGTTAACACCGGCGACAACACCCCTGCTATGATCTACTATGATCTGGTAGAAGGCGATAAGATGGAAATTACCGTAGCGCCCAAGGGCTTTGGTAGCGAAAACATGAGCAAGATCGCTATGCTGCGTCCCTCTGACGGTGTGGAAGGCGTTCGTAACTTCGTTCTGCGCGCTGTAGAAGAAGCAGGGCCCAATCCCTGTCCTCCCATTGTTGTGGGTGTTGGTGTGGGCGGTACCTTTGATAAGGCTGCTTTTCTTGCCAAGAAGGCGTTGCTTCGTTCGCTGGATGAAAGAAATGAAGATCCCTTCTATGCAAAGCTGGAAGAAGAGCTGCTGGAAGGCATCAACTCTCTGGGTATCGGTCCTCAAGGATTTGGAGGCAGAACCACCGCGCTTGCCGTGAATATTGAAAAGTTCCCCACCCATATCGCAGGACTTCCCGTTGCGGTAAACATTAACTGCCATGTGGCAAGACATAAGTCGGAGGTAATTTAATATGGCTATCAAGAAGATCGTTGCGCCCCTTTCTCATGAGGAAGCTAAAAAGCTGCGTGCAGGTGACAGCTGTCTGTTTTCCGGTGTGATCTACACCGCAAGAGATGCGGCTCATAAGCGTCTTTGCGAGCTGGTTGCTCGCGGCGAAAAGCTGCCTATTGACGTAAACGAAAGCGTGATCTACTTTGTAGGTCCTACTCCCGCCAAGCCCGGACAGGCTATTGGCTCTGCCGGTCCCACCACCTCTTACAGAATGGATGCTTACAGCCCTACCTTGATCTCCCTTGGTCAGACCGGTATGATCGGTAAGGGTAAGAGAGGTCCCGAGGTAATCGACGCCATGAAGACGTATGGTGCAGTATATTTCGGTGCCATCGGCGGTCTGGGTGCACTGCTCAGCAAGTGTATTAAGAAGGCTGAAATCGTTGCTTATGAAGATCTGGGCGCAGAAGCGATCCGCCGCTTGGAAGTAGAAGATTTCCCTGTTGTGGTGATCATCGACAGCGAAGGCAATAACCTGTACGAAAGCGGCAGAAAAGAATATCTGGAATCCCTCGAAAACCAATAAAATCCATCGGACCCTTCTTTTTAAAAAAGAGGGGTCCATCTTTGTTTGAGTGTAAAAAATCATTGTATTTTACTGTTTTTTCTTGACTTTTCAAACCGTGCGTGCTATTATGAATTCAGTACTTGTATCATGAATACAAGCGGTGCATCAGCACAGTAATATGGAATCGAGGAGTTGTCATGGAAACAAGAAACAAAAAAGTTTTGGTTATTGGCGTTATTGGTGCCGACGTACATGCTGTTGGTAACAAGATACTCTACCATGCCTTTACACAGGCAGGCTTTGAGGTTGTAAATCTTGGCGTTATGGTGTCTCAAGAAGAGTATATTGCAGCAGCGATCGAATCGAACGCCGATGCGATCGTAGTATCGTCGCTTTACGGACAGGGCGAGCTCGACTGTCGCGGTATGCGCGAAAAGTGCGATGAAGCCGGTCTAAAGGGTATCCCGTTGGTTGTAGGCGGTAACATTGTTATCGGTAAGCAACTCTTTGAAGAAGTGGAAGAAAGATTTAAAGCCATGGGCTTTGACCGTGCATTCCCTCCCGGCACAACTCCCGAAACAACCATTCAGGCTTTGCGTGAGCTTTTGGGTATGGACGGTAATAACGAGTGAAAAACATATTACTAATCGATTTCGGCAGTACATATACAAAGCTGACGCTTGTTGATGTGGATGCGGAGGAAATACGCGGCACAGCACAAGCCTTTACTACCGTGGAAAGCGATGTAAATGAAGGCTTGAACGCAGGATTGCAGCTGCTAAAACAGAAGATTGGCAGTTTTACCTATGAGGAGTGCTATGCCTGTTCATCGGCGGCGGGCGGATTGCGCATGATTACCAGTGGTCTTGTACCCGAGCTTACGGGTGAGGCGGCAAAGCTAGCCAGCCTGGGCGCAGGTGCCAAGGTGGTGGCAATCTACGCATTTCAACTTACCGAAGATGATTTGGAGGAGATTGCCAAGGCAAATCCGGACATTTTTTTGCTGGTTGGTGGCACAGATGGCGGCAATACTGAGTGTATTTTGCATAACGCAAAGGCGCTTGCGTCGATGAAGCCCACCTTCCCCATCGTCATTGCGGGTAACCGCACGGCAGCAAGGCAATGCGAGCGCATTCTCGAGGGATGTGAGCTTTACGTTTGTCCTAACGTAATGCCGAAATTTGGCGCTTTGAATATCGATCCGACACAAAAAAAGATCCGAGAGATCTTTCTTGAAAGAATCATTTTGGCAAAAGGACTCAGCCGTGCCACAGAATTATTGTCCGATATCATGATGCCTACGCCTGCCGCCGTTTTGCAGGCAATGGAATTGCTCTCAAAAGGCACGGCCGAAGAGAGCGGTATCGGCGATCTGGTGGCGGTGGATGTCGGTGGCGCTACCACCGATGTGTATTCCATCGCGGACGGTATGCCCGAGCAGATGAATACGGTCTTCAAAGGGTTGCCCGAGCCCTACTCCAAGCGAACGGTAGAGGGCGATATCGGTATGCGTTATAGTATACAGGGGATCATTGATGCGGCAGGTGAAGATAAGATCTGCGAACTATCCGGGCTTTCCAAAGAGCGGATACGCGCTTTGGTGGATGAGTTAAAAGCCAACAAGGAAACGGTCCCCCAAGGGGATGATGAACTGGAGGCGTTGGACTTTGCCCTTGCTTCTTCGGCTGTGAAAGAAGCAGTGACAAGACATGCCGGAACTATTTCGGAAGCTTATACGATGATGGGTCTTACCTATGTGCAAGAGGGGAAAAACCTGACTCGTGTAAAACAAATTGTGGTGACGGGCGGAAGCCTGATCCATACCAAAAGAACCGAGGCGATTGCCTCCCACGCACTGTTTTCCACATCGGAATCGGGTTCGCTGCGTCCTAAGGAAGCAAATGTGTGGGTTGACAGAACGTATATACTTGCCGCTATGGGATTGCTTTCGTCGCATTATCCCGATGTGGCACTTCGAATTATGAAAAAGGAGCTTGAGTATCATGGACATTCGCAACAAACGCTTAACTGATGAAGAATTTTATAAACAGCGCCAAGAGGTGCTTGCCCAGTGGCACACCGGTAAAGACGTTGATCTGGAGGAAGCAGTAGCTTACCACAAGGCAATGCCTGAGTGCCGCGACTTTTCTAAAAAGCTGTTGGATGCCAAGAGAGAAAACCGTACTCTGGTACAGCCCCGTGCAGGCGTACCCGTTATTGAAGAACATATTAAGCTGCTGCAGTATTTGGAAGAATTCGGCGAAGCTGACCTGCTTCCGTCTACCATCGACAGCTATACCCGTCAGAACCGTCACGAAGAAGCGGAGAACGGTATCGCCGAATCCATTCGTTTGGGAAGAGCAATGCTCAACGGTTTCCCTGCGGTTAACCACGGCGTGGCAGGATGCCGCCGTGTAATTGAGTCTGTTAATGTTCCCGTGCAGGTTCGTCACGGTACACCCGATGCACGTCTTTTGACCGAAATCACCTATGCAGGCGGTTTCACCAGCTATGAAGGCGGCGGTATTTCCTACAACCTGCCTTACTGTAAGAATATTCCCATGGAACGCACTATCCGTGACTGGCAGTACGTTGACCGCCTGACAGGTTTGTATGAAGAAATGGGCGTTTCCATCAACCGTGAACCCTACGGCCCTTTGACCGGCACATTGGTTCCTCCCTGTATCTCCCATGCCGCTGCCATTATCGAAGCGTTGCTGGCGGCTGAACAGGGAGTTAAGAACATTACCGTTGGTTACGGTCAGTGCGGTAACCTGCGTCAGGATGTGGCTGCAATCCGCACACTGCAGGAGCTGACCGATGAGTACCTTAAGAAGTATGGCTATGACGATGTGGAAGTAACTACCGTTCTGCACCAGTGGATGGGCGGTTTCCCTGCCGATGAAGCAAAGGCATTCGGTGTTATCTCCACCGGTTCTTTGATTGCCGCTTTGTCTAAGGCTACCAAGGTTATCGTAAAGACACCTCACGAAGCAGTGGGTATTCCCACCATGGAAGCCAATGCAGAGGGGCTTCGCTGCACCAAGCAGGTGGTAAATATGTTCTATGAACAGGTTCTGTCTTCTGACAAGGTAGATGAAGAAAAGGAAATCATCGCGCGCGAAACCCGATGCATCGTAGACAAGTGCTTCGAACTGGGTAACGGCGATATTGCTGTCGGCGTTTGCCGCGG
>SVRY01000007.1 GCA_015064585.1 Oscillospiraceae bacterium | reverse complement strand
AAGCGTGCTTTTTTCAACGAAATTTGCCCTTCGGGCAAGTGAAATAGCTTCGCTGTGAAATATTTGCTTCGCAAATGTGAAATATTCGCTGACGCGAATGTGGGCAAATTTCATTTCACATTGCGACCTGTGGGAGCAATATTTCACAATTCATGAAGTGAATTATTTCACATTCGGCGTATGCCGAATATTTCACTAAAAGCTTTCGACTCTTAAGTTTTTCGAAATTTTGTAGATGCATTTCGGGCATTTCGGGTCCCACGACAGATTCGAACCGGCGAAATGCTTTTTTTGATATAGTTTCCCCACAGAAGCAAATCTGTGGACAGATTCGAACCGCCACACACTTTGCGGAGAGTTTCAAAAAGCCTTCCCATTCAAAATTTATTTACAAAGCCGTAGACGCAAAGAAGTTTTGGACAGATTTGAACTGACGAAATCTTTACTCACTTCAAATTCGAGTTTGGTTCAAAAAATGCGTTATTGTTTTCGCAACATTTTTCTGGTATAATATAATCACCGAGCCGGAACGGAATAATTTCTCAAAGGAGAACGCTATTATGAAATCCATAGGCGATAAGATAAAAGAATACAGGCAGAAGAATCATATGACACAGGAGAAGCTTGCATCGTGTCTGAATGTTACGTTTCAAACTGTTTCTAAATGGGAAACGGGCGTATCGAGCCCGGATTTGTCGTTGATTATTCCTATCACGAAAATCTTCCATATTTCTGCTGATGAGTTACTCGGTATCAATGATGTTGAATCAGATAAGAGATATGAAGAACTCAAACTGGCTTACGACCACACTTACAAAACGGAAGATTTTGCAGAACGTCAAAGAATATGTGAAATTGCAGTATCTGAATATCCCGGAGATATGAAATGGTTGATCAATCTCGCTTGGGTGGTATCGAACCGTTCCTTTGAATATGAGGACAATGATAGATACATTGCAGAACAGGAAAAAGCAATCAAACTGTTCGAGGCTGTCGTAAAAAACTGTAAGGATGATATTATCAGAGGAAATGCCATTGAAGGTATTACACAGCTCCTTGGGTGGAGAGGGCGAAAGGACGAAGCACGAAAATATGCGGAAATGATTCCCGAGCGAACAATGATCTCGCGTGATGCGGTTTTAGAAAACATTTTGGAAGGCGATGAGTTGATTCTGTTTAAGCAAAAGCGAATTATGAGTCATATTGAGGGTGTACTTTGGGATCTGTCTTTAATGCCTGCTGTGTATACTGATATTATGCGCGACATCGTTCACTTGATGTTTCCCGATGGAAATTACATTGAGTTTAATCACAACCTCTACTATGCCGTGCGCAAACAAATCAACCATATACTGAAGCATGAACCAAATACTTCGGTAGAAAAGATATGTGGATTGCTGGCAGAAATGAAGTCCTATGCAAAAGTGTACGATGATATTGTTTTCTCAAAACCCGGTGTTTACAAATATTCGGCACCTTGGTTCGATCACATTGAAGAAGATACACGAGAGTGGCTTGGCAATGAGGGCGAGCCGATGACGCAGGATTTTTATAAATATCTCGAAGAACTCGAAAAAAGACAGTTTGAGGGACTGCGTGATCCCGAGTTTTTCGCTTCGCTAAAAAAATAAATACATAGGTTTAGTTTGCAAGCATGGCACAGCACCCGATAGATAGCGGTCAAGCGCAACTCCCATCATCGCCAAGGGGGAGTGTATCTATCATTTTCACAAATGATTGACATATCCACACATTAATGGTATAATAAGCATACAGTTTGATTTTTGCCGCAGGGCGGCAAAAAATTGAGTGGCACTATTTGTGTTACCGCTATGCGTCGGAAAGGAGATTATTATGAAAAAAGTTATTTATTGTGCTCTTTTGACACTTTTAGTGTTGTCACTGCTCATTTTATCGGGATGTTCTGCATTCATGTCCCAAAAGCAACCTCAGATTGTAACAACCTATCCGGAGGAAACTGCACCTTCGCAGGTGATCAAAATCGAAGATTCGTGGGTGATGTTGCATAATACTTACGGAAGTCAGGATTATACTATTTCTGTCAGCAAAAGCTTGGATTCCGCAGACAGTATTTACTCCGTGAATGATGTTAGTATTTGGTATTTTGAAGCTAATGAAAAAGGTATTGTTTGGTGTGAAGAATCCCTTGAATTTTATACTTACAAGGTCTATGTTTTTGAAACGCAAAAAGTTGAAACAATTTTCCAAGTGGCAGTAGACAAGGGCTATCAGCCGCAAAACATCGGTATTTATCTCAACACCGTCTATTACTGTTCCATCCATTATGATCAACAAGAGGTGCAAGTAATTGCGTACGATATCACAACGAAAACGACAACCTATGTTAATGAAGTCGAATTTCACGAGGAGAAACAGCCATATTCCATCAACTTGGAAGATGCGTATTTAAGTTTCGTATGTTCTGATCAAATCAAGGTGCTTAATCTTCAAAACAATGAAGTTGTGTTTGATTCCGCACTACCCAACACTGTTGAATATGTATATGGCGTTTCTTACGATAGCAAAAACGACATCTGTGCTCTTTACTATGCCGATAATGATAGCGAAGATATTGGTACTTTGAAAGAAGGAGAAAATGATATCATTTCTGTTTTTACCTTCTCACAAAATCACTACGCTTATCAGGATAAAATTGAGTGCTATGACGGGCATATATACTGGATCGCACAGGCAAACGTGTCGGGCGCAGTAACGGATCACTATACATTGATTGACTATAACTATTTGAAGCATAAGGTAGTTGAAACTGACAGATCGTTTGGATTCTATCGCGAAGATAACGATTTGTACGTTCTTCGTTTTAATAAAGATGGGGATTATACTCATATTGATCTGTGTCAGTATTAATACATAGATTTGTTTACAAGCATGGTGTTGCCCCCCGGCAGATAGCGGATTAGTGCAACTCCCATCATCGAAAAAGATATAGTCCATCTTCGCACGGAAAAACGAGAAAAGCGGAGATTTCGAGAGATTTCTCCCGCACCAAGATGCCGAGGCATCTTGGTGCTATTTTTTGACTCCAAAGCTTTTCGAAATTTTGTAGATGCATTTCGGAATTTTCTGGCCTGTAGCCGGATTCGAACCGGCGAAATGCATTTTTTATATAAATTATCAAAACAGAAAAAACTGTGTAGGGATTTGACCCCCCACACAGTTTATAAAGTTTCTAAAAATCGCTAATGTTCAAGTATTGTTTACAAAGCAATAGCTGCAAAAGCGTTTTGTATAGATTCAGACTAACGAATCGATTTGTGATTAAACTTTTTCATTTTTTGGTGTATAGGCAATCTCCTCTGCCGCCAACATAGCATCCGTGCCGTTCCAAGATGTTACTTCATAGTATGCATCGTATTTGGTAGTGTGGGTATTGTTCCAAATATCGGTATATGTCCAGCGGTTTCCCTTGCAGAGAGGGAATAGACCTTCTCCTCCTTGGATTTCATAATCTGACAATAAGTAACACCGGCTTTCCTTGCCCTTTCGATCGTTTGTTTCAACTTTTTGACAAACCAAGCCGATTCCATCGCAAAAGTAGATGGTGCTGTAGTACGAATAGGGCGGTACCGAATTTCGACCGGGATATTCTCCACTGACCTCATACACACGACAATTTTCAAATACACCCGCAGGGGTTTCAATTGTTGCATTCTGATCTTTGAATGTGTACGTTACATGACCGCAAGAGGAAACTCTTGATTCGCCAAGGGCAAGTCCTGTATCAAGAATACAGCTATCGCATTTGCTGAAATCACGTAAACGAGTATCCTCGAAAATAATACCCGGGTTTTCACAATAATAGAGCGAGCCATTGATTTTCTTAATATGTTCTCCTCTGGTAGTCGGTACGCTACCCGGCGTGGCAAGCATCTTGCTCCAAGCTGAAATAGCGGATACAGCATTAGCATAATAATCACTGGTGGGCTCAAGCAGTTCTTTTGCTTGCTTAACAGTGTTCAAAGCCTCTTCATATCTGTACTCCCAGAAATATTCAAAAGCCATCATCAAGTAGACGTATCCCACGCTTAAAGAGAATTTATGTTCTTGCAAAAACGGAATCTGCACCTCTTGCATAAAATCAATCTTCTCTTGACCATCTAAATGGTGGTTCTCCCAACTGGTAAAATGACACATCATCATATCGTTGTGACCGGCAAGGATGGCTTGCTTCCAACGATTCTTCATATCTGGTTTTTCATAGCAAGCTCCATCGTAGAGGATAGAGGCCAGCAGATAGTTTTTGTTTTTCTCATCACGCAAGCCCTCAACAGCATCCAGCGCCGACTGATACGCCTCTTGCCAGCCTTGACGATTGTTCTTCAGTTTATACAGCTCCAGTTCCTGTATCCGCTCCATTACAAGAGCTACCAAAGTGGGATTCTCCACGGCTTGATTCTTCTTATCCATAACTCCAAATCCTTTCTGTAATTGTTTTCTTCCCTCGCTTAAACGCCATTTGACTGTTCCTTCCGGAATATCGAGACGGGCGGCTATATCTTTTACAGACAAGCCATCAAAATAGTGTAGCTTTATAGTTTTTTTGATTGTTTCACTCAAAGATTCCATTTCTTCATGGAGTCTATCATAAATATCATCATTAACTACGTGCCGCGTATCGTTTTGATCAACAGTGTCAAATTCCCAATTTTCAAAATCGGTTAAACTGACCGCCCCTATAAGGTGATCACGCATAACCATCTTTTTAGCGTAATTTTTGACAATAGCGCAAACATACGCTCCAAACTTGTTTTGCGATGTCAAAGCTTTCAACTGTATCCAAGCCGCAACAAAAGCTTCTTGGGCGGCATCCTCCGCCTTATAATGATCGTGAGTAATTTTGTATGCGGTTCCCAGCACAGCTCTCTCATGCCTGGTAACTAATTCCTCAAATGCGAGGCCGTCTCCACACAGGGTCAATTCTACCAAGCGTTTATCACTTTCATTCTTGTACATAGACACGTAATCACCTCCTTGCTAATCGATCGTCAAATGTACACATACTCAACCTTATCATGAATCGGTAGAGCATATGTTTTAAGTGGGTTCACCTATATGTTATTAAAAACCGGGGAAAGGTTGGGTTGGAAGAAAAATTTTTCTGGATTTTTCAAATCTATGTCGTAAACTATTATAACATAAAACGATAGTTTATTCAATCCGATACATAATTTCGTTTGCAAGCATGGTGTTAAAAGCCCGGCAGGCTGCGAATACTTTTAACTTCCATCATCGCCAAGAGGTAATGTACCCTCGTCAAAATCGGTGGGCATCTAAATTGGCCACACATCACTGCCAAAAGCACCAGCCTCGTCAGGTGCTTTTTGCAACTAAATCCGCCGATGGCGGAAGAAATCCACCTGCGGTGGATGAAATCACTTCGTGATGAAATCTGCCTTACGGCAGGATGTGTGGACGGATTTAATTTCATCTGAGGCGGCACGCCGAAGATCTCATCCGAGCATTGCTCGGATTTCATTTTTTTAACTCTAAAGTTTTTCGAAATTTTGCAGATTCATTTCCGCGCCGAGCACTGCTCGGCACACCTTTTCGGGTCTGTAGACAGATACGAACTACCGAAAACCAAATACTGACCTGCTGAAGACAAAGAAAAAACCACGGCGAAACCATGGCAATTTCTATTTGATTTCATCTCCCTGACAAAGTGGAATTCGTTTGTGTTTTTCAATGGTCTATACTCCTAAATAGTATCTTTCTGTTTCTCACAAGATTTAATCCGAGTAAAAAGACAATCACGCACACTGCAGAGCCAAGAGTTGCGTTCATAATCATTATTTCTGTTTCGGTCATTCCCTTGAATGACACGAGCATCGAGCGTTGCAATGCAAATATAGAAACAAATGCATCTGCAAATGATATGTTTCGCAGCGTTATAAGAGTTGCCGACGTACTGCGACGAGCTTTTATGAACTTTATCGTCGCAAGTGTAATTTTGGTAAAGGCATAAGCCGCCATTGCTATCATAATAATCATATGTAACTGCTGTCCTCGGTCACGCACTACTGAAAGAATAACAGTTCCTGCAAGAGGAATAGACAATATCATCAGCATCCATCCCGTGAACCTTGAAATAAAGTGTTCTTTCTTTGGGGTTTGCAGCACTACAAAACGAACGAGGCTCAAAATCAAATAATAAGAGCCGAGTGTTAAAAGCCACCACGAGCTTGTTACAATACCAAACACAAGATAGTATGCGGCAACTGCGGTATTTGTAGCGAAACTGACAAGGGCAAATTTAAGTGTTCTATCCATTGATATTCCTCTCGCCCAGCACGCAGTCGGTGATAACTTTTATGATAATATCCATATCGTCGGAGCAGTTCTTGTCAAGCCATTCCATTACGATGGCGAACACGCCTGTCAAATAGAATTTCATCATGTATGTGCGCTCTTTTTCGGGAACATGGAAGCGTTCAAGAATGGGGTTGAAGATGTGCTCGAACATTCTGCCGTATACCTCGTCCATATTCAACGAGCTGAACTGCTTGATAGATACCTTAAAAATGTGTTGGTTATCCTTGATAAAAGTAAGATATGGAACAAGGTATTCGGAGGTTACAAAGACCAAGTCATCAAGACTGCAATTTGAAAAGCGTTCCGTTATTTCTTTTGTGTCAGAAGAATAATAAGCAAAGTGCTTATCAAGAATATATTGTGTCGTTTCTTTTAATAGATCATAGGTATTTTCATAATGGAGATAGAATGTGGAACGGTTAACATCGGCTACATAGCATATCTCTTTAATGGTAATATACTCAAAATCTTTTTTTTCAAGGAGCGACAAGAGGGCTTCGTCCATTTTTATTGCCGTGTTGAAATATTTGCTTTCGTTCTTGTTCATATCAGAGACATGCCCTCCTTATAGCTTATTTTCCTTCGCTGATCTCTCTTGCAAGCTCAACGATTTCATATGCATACTTCTTTTTGCCGTTTTCAAGCATTTTCTTGTAAATGGGATAGTTGATGCTACAGCAAGTGAAGCCGATAATGCCGATTACAATACCGAGAATCATAAAAGATATCGTTCCTCCAATGACCTGCATAGCAAGACACATTCCCGTGCCTGCTACGAGAGAGGAAATACCCCCGAAGGTATACGCGAAGATGTTGGCAGGACGCTTGGCCTTTGCATCAAGCTTTTTAAGAGCGATGATTTTTGAATGTTCTTTTGGAGCATACTCCTTTGCAATAGATTCTGCGATAATTTTGTCTGTGTTCATTTTTTCTTTCTCCTTTTCATTTGGGTGTCTTTATTATACCGGCGAAAAGAGAGAAACGGAACAACACATTTTGCTATTTGTGTTGAGTTAAGATTATTATATCACAAAATCGAAAACAAGTAAACTTCTATCTTGTAAACAATCGTAATATGTTAATTTGCATAGATTCGTTTACAAACATGGCGTCCTGCCCCGGTAGATAGCGGCGGGGGTGCAACTTCCATCATCGCTAAGGGGTTATTATGCCCTCTGCAAAATCGGACACACAACCCAGAAAAAAGCACTTGCGAAAGCAAGTCAGATTGCTGACAAAAAGCCCAGAACTTTCGTCCTGGACTTTTTGTCAGCAATCTGAGGTGCCGCCGAAGCGGCACCCTTTAGGGTAACAGATTATTTAGAAAGCTGACTCAAATCTATTTCTCCAATAACAATAAGCTTCTGAATCATAGCAGAGATTTCATTTTTTATATTTTCTCTTTTGTCTTTTGCTCCTGCGTGTTCAATATAAATTGTACTTTCTCCGAGTTTAAGGGTTGCGTAATAAATAGATGTTTTTTCGCTTACGAAATAGCCTGCGTTTACAGTAACGCCATTAACCTCGGAAGCATTTTCTTTTCCATCTATTACAGCATCAACTAAAGAAACACCGGGTACAGATACGATCAATTTCATACCATCTACCATACCTTCAAGTCCGAGAATGCTATTATCCTCAGCATTGAAAAGGGCATACGCATTGACCGGCAAATCGTTAAATAGTATTTTAATCTCGTTTTCTGTCAAATCACGAGTTTCAATTTGAAATGCAATATCTAATTGCCCAACTGTAGAATCTGTTTTGATAAAGGTTATTGTGTTTCCATTATCCAGTGTGGCAATTTGTTGGCCACCAAATAATCCACTCTGAAAAACGCCGATGCCGAGAACTGCAACAAGCGCAAAGCAAGCCGCAACCGCGCCCCATTTCATACAAGCATTGCTTTTTCTCTTTGCTGTGTAATTTACGGCTTCATCGATATAGTTTTCACCGATGTTACCAAGTGCGTTTGAAAATTTTTTTGTAGTCATAATAAAACCTTTCTTTCTAATAGATACTCCCGTAATTCCTTACGGATTCTTGTGAGTCGGACAGACACATTCTTGTCTGTGAGTCCGACTTGCTTTGCAATGTCGGCGTAAGTATCGGAAAACCAATAGCGGCGCAAGAAAATCACACGATTTTCCTTTGAGAGCGAATCCAAGAATGACTCGATGATCTTGGTCAGCTCGCGTTCTGCAATTTCTTCCTCGATGGTAGTCGTAGAAGCGAGGCAATCTTCCAATTCTTCCATAGCAACATTATAATAGCTGTTTCGTTTGGCGGCGGTGTTTTGCTCGTAGCGTTTGAGTGAAATGTTCCTTACGATCTTACAGACAAACGCAAGCAAGGGATTTGGCTTAGCAGGGGGAATTGCGTTCCACGTTCCGAGGTAGGAATCATTCACACATTCTTCCGCATCCTGATGATTGTTCAGAATTTTGAATGATAGTGAGTGAAACACTTTGCCGTACTTGCCGTCAAGCTCCTTGATGGCTTGCTCAGACCGTTCAAAAAACAGTTCGATTATTTTTTCATCATTCATCTGCTCGACCTCCTTTCACTCATATACTACGGTTTTGTAGCCAAAAACTACAAGAAAGAGAAATTTTTATTATTATAGCATATTTTTTCAAAACTGTGCGAACGCACAGCACCAAAACTGTGAACAGATTCGATGCACCACATACTTTTCGATGTGTTGTCAACCAATGGTATACAAAGTATATCAACTATCTCTTTACATATGGGGCGATATATGCTATATTATAGTCAGCGCCGGAGCAAGTAATATTTTGGAGGGAATTGAAATATGTCAAGTTTAAAGATAGGCAAAAAGATCAAGGGGAAGAGAAGAGAGCGCGAGCTGACGCAAGAGGAGCTGGCAAATATGTTGGGGGTCAGCAAGGCGGCTGTCAGCAAGTGGGAAAATGACGAGAGTTTTCCTGATATAACGATGTTGCCGCAAATTGCTCGATTGTTTCATATAACAATGGACGAACTTTTTGACTATACTCTTGAGTACAAACCGATGGTTATTGTGAATGAATATCAATTCGGATTTGCACTTGATGATGTAGATAGGCGCATTTTAGATCACGGAACGGTTAAATTATGTGAAATTTGTAAATACAGTCGTCTGGTTGGAGAAAATATGGAGGACGTCTGGGGGGTGCGTGTCCAATTTGTTTCTACGGAAGAAAATTTTCCGTATATATTGCAAAAATATATTAAGCCGGGTGCACTTATAGACGGTATTAGTGTAAGACTTGCAGACGGTAAGGCTGTGATGGATGATAAGCCCAATAAGCATTTCGTGTGCAGTGAAAAGGTTTGGGAGTACAATATAAAGGATAGAAAGTATCTTTGTCAAATGCTGAAAGAATTGCGCGAAATGGGTTTGTCAGATGAAGATGATGTCTGATATATAAATTCGTTACAATCATGGCGCCCTGCCCGAAAGACAGCGGCGGGGTGCAACTCCCATCATCGCAAAGGGGATGATGTATCTTCACATAGAAAAGCACGCTTTGGTGAGCTTTTTCTATTTGGAGATTTAAGGAAAGTTGATGTGTTTGGCTGCTCTCATTCTTTCATCTATTTTTTTGCTAAAGCTTTTCGTTTTTTGTAAATGTATTTCAACCGTTTTGGGGTTCTATGCGGATTCGGATCTTCGAAACGGTTGAAATTTCTATAGGTTTGTGATATAATAAAAATCAATGAAGGGGAGTGACAATATGTTTGGTGCAATATATGGGGATGTTATAGGTTCGTATTATGAAGTACACTGTACGAAAAATTACGATTTTGAATTTGATAATGACAGTTCTTTTACAGATGACAGTGTGCTGATTGCCGCTGTTTGTAAGGCTATATTGAATAATCCTGCCGAAATATCAAAATGGAATATTCGTAAGCGCGCCAAAGAGTATGCCGTGCAATATCGGCAGTATTACTCGTACCACCCATACGCCGGCTTTGGAAATATGTTTGCCGATTGGGCAAAAAATCCGTACGCAAGGAATGGACACAGTTATGCCAATGGTGCGTCTATGCGAGTTATCCCGATTGGATATGCCTATAAAACTTTGGAACAAACGCTTCTCCAAGCGAAGGCAAGTTGTCTTTCTACCCACAATCACCGTGAGGCTATCAAGGGTGCACAAGCAGTGGCGGCGGCAATTTTTTTGGCAAGAAACGGTAAAACCAAGGATCATATAAAAGCGTACGTGGAAAACACATTTCGATACGATCTTTCGACGCCTATTTCAGTCATCAAAGAAAGCCATGTATTTGATAGCAGAACATCCTATAGCGTTCCGCCTGCCATAATTGCATTTTTAGAATCATCGGATTACGAAAGTGCGATAAGATTGGCAATTTCGCTTGGAGGGGATGCAGATACGCAGGCTTGTATTGCCGGCGGAATCGCGGAAGCTTATTATAAAACGATTCCCGATCATATCAAAAGGTTTTGTGATGGCAGAATCGACAATTCTATCAAAACTGTTGTCAAAGAGTTTAATAATGAATATCTTTTGAGTTAATCGTTGGTTTTGCATAAGCGCTTTTACAAGCATAGCGCAAAGGCCCGAAAGACCGCAAATGTCTTTTGAGGTAAAATGGAATAGGGAATGGTTTGGATAATCCACAACTTTGAAAAAATGTGTGCATCATATTGACATGTGCGGAGTTTTGCGCTACAATTGAATCAAATTTTTTTAGGAGGATTTTATTATGTTAAAAGATTTACTTGCTTCCGTTGTAAATTGGGCGACACACACCGGCATTAAGATCATTATCGCATTGGTCATTATGTGGGTATCGTTCAAGCTGATCAATTGGCTTAGCAAAAAGATCATCAAAAACAGCGAAGAAAAGAAAATGGATAAAACCGTTGTCAAGACACTGGTTCATGTGGCTGCCATTGCCGCAAAGTGCATTGTTGTTGTGTGCCTGATCGGTTATCTGGGTATTGATACCAGCGCCATTACCGCACTCATTGCATCCTTTGGTGTGTGTATCGGTCTGGCAGTAAACGGCGCTCTTTCCAACATTGCGGGCGGTGTACTCATTCTGGTGACCCGTCCCTTTAAGGTGGACGACTTTATCGAAGCACAGGGCGTTTCCGGTACTGTTACCGATATCAACATGACTGCTACCAGAGTAGTTACCCCCGATAACAAGGTGGTTTATCTGCCCAACGGTGCGCTCTCCAGCGGTAATATCACCAACTATTCCGAAAAGGATACCAGAAGAGTGGACATCACCTTCAACATTGCCGCAAGCTCCGATGCCAACAAAGCAATTGAAGTGGTTAAGGGCGTTCTTAGTGCACACGCACTGATCATGCAGGATCCTGCTCCTTTTGTTCGTCTCAACGAGAATGGCGATTCCTGCCTGCGCATCACTTCTCGCGCATGGGTGAAGAGCGGCGACTACTGGACTGTATACTTTGACGTTCTTGAAAGCGTAAAGAGCGAATTTGGCAAAAACGGTATTTCTGCTCCCCACAATCAGGTGGACGTACATATTCAGAACAAATAATTCTGTATAAAGAGCTTGCTTCGGCAGGCTCTTTTGCTTTGGCGGAACGATTGCTTGTTGCTTGCATATGCTGTCAAAAAAGGGTTTTATATGAAGGAAAAGATTTATGACAGAGAGAGGGCGGTAAGATATGCGCGCAGGTGGGCGATTGGGCGCAATCCCGTCTATTATGATTTTGAAAAACTCGGGGGAGATTGCACCAATTTTGTATCTCAGTGCCTATATGCGGGATCGGAGGTAATGAATTTCACCCCTGTCATGGGGTGGTATTACCGCTCCTTGGGTGACCGTACTGCCGCATGGACGGGGGTAGAGTACCTTTACAATTTTCTTGTAAATAACCGATCGGTGGGACCCTATGCCCGAATTGTGGCACAAGATGCGGTTATGCCGGGGGATATTGTACAGCTGGGAAGGGCAGACGGCGACTTTTATCACAGCCCCATTATCACTGCTGTCTTTCCCGAAATACTTGTTTGTGCGCACTCGTTTGACGCACTGGATAGACCTTTGTCTTCCTATTTTTATGAAAATATTCGTTTTTTGCATATTGAAGGAGTACGTGTATAGCAAAAAGAGCACTCACGGCGTGTGAGTGTTCTTTGCTTTACGGATCTGCCGCACGGTTATAAAGGTGTAGAAGATAAGCAGTCCCACACCGATACCGATTGCCACAAAAAAGAGCGGATGGATGCTTCCCTTGGGCGTGGCTTGCGGTACAGACGGTGTTTTTTCTTCGGATGAGGGGGTGTTTTCTACCGCAGGAAGTGCTTCTTTGGGGATGGGAATGATGGTATGCTGGGTACATTCGGTGCAGATGTATGTGAACTCGCCGTCGGTCTTATGTGTTGGGACAAGCGTAACGGTGCCTTTATCCCATACATGTGCGGCGTGGTTTTCTTGCAGCTTGCATCGGTGGCACTCATCCCAATGGTAAAGATCGTTTGCGTTTTTGTAAATTTGGTGTGCCGGCTCCACCGTAAATGTTTCATATCCCACCGCTTTGCAGAGGCAGGTGTAGTAATAGATTGCAGGCTCCGTGCAGGTGCCTTCTTTAACCAGGGCGCGAGGGTCTGTATTTTTTTGGTTGAAAACGTGTCCGCCGTGCTCCACGCCCCGACGGTCCAGTACGGGATATTCGTAGTGGATATCGGGATCGAACTTCCAGTATTTTTCATCAAAGGTAAAGCCAACGTAGGTTTGTGCCAATTTCATGGCTTCCTCGTTAATGCCCGCTATATATCCTTTGAATGCGGCGGCGCATCCGCCGATTCCTGTTTCCACAGCGCCGTTTTCTGCCAGATAGTAACAGTGCTCCACACTATGCTCTGCAGGAACGTAACCGATGATGGCACCTATAAGCTCATTTCCGATGACATTTCCCACGTTGTAACAGGTTTTTACAGAGGAAGCGTATCCGCCGATACCGCCTATGTTTTTATTTCCTTCCACACTGCCCGCGTTATAGCAGTCTTCTGTAAAAAGAGAGGTGTTATTGCCGACAATGCCGCCTACGTTTGTTTTTCCCTGCACACTTCCCAGACTATAGCACTGACTGATATGAGGTTGGTATACGGAATCTATGATATCAGCATCATTGCAGTTTCCCGCAATGCCGCCCACGTCGGTATTTCCGATGACCTTGCCCATATGAAAGCATTGCCATGCAACACCGCAGCCGATGATGCCGCCCACCATGTCTTCTCCGTATACGGTGCCGGAATTACCGCCGATGTGCATGGTGCCTTTTCCGATAATACCACCCACACAGCTTTTACCGTAAACCAAGCCGTTGTTATAGTCGTCTGAGGCGTAACCTTCCCCTATAATGCCCCCCACATGGTTGCGACCGATCGTGACGCCAAGGTTGTGACAGTTGTATACGGAATCACCTGAACCGGCAATGCCGCCGACACAGTTGATACCGATCACAATGCCGTTGTTTATACAGTGGTCGGTTACACCGTTAAACCTTGAATTGGCATATCCTACGATACTGCCCGTGTAGCTTCCGCCGCAGATCAGGGAGTTTTGGATCTCCAGTTGTTCTATTTTGGCATCATATGCGTATCCAAACAAGCCAACCATGTTGTTTTCGGTGTGGATAAAGAGCCCCGAAATAATATGCGTATTTCCAATAAAATGACCTCTGAAACGGTTGTCATAGGGACGCTTGTAATCTCCGATGGGGGTCCACTCGTTGAGGTTGCCGCCATAAACGGTCTTGGTATCGGAGCTATCCGTTTCGTACCATGTTCCTTTGACACTCGGAGTTTCATCAAAATAGGTGTTTCCGCCTTCATGACCTTCTATCCCCGTGCCGAAATAGGCGGTGTGTTCACCGTCTGTAACCTTGACAAGCCCTGTATCGACATCAAACATGAACTCTTCGTCATTCAAACGGATATTTGCCGCAAGGGTGATATACATATTTTCGTAACTGTTGCCTTCGTTGACCGAGCGCTCGAAAAATGCCAATTCCTGCGCTGACTTGATAAGATAGGGATCTTCTTCGGAACCGGTTCCATCGGAAAAGCCCTGTGCGATACTGCCGTCCCATATGCTTGTTTGCATTTCGGGTTTCTCATTGGCATTTGCGGGAAGAACAGAGGATATAAACAAAGACAGAATACAAAGGCTCCATAGGAATTTTTGCTTCATAAGTAACTCCTTTTTGGTTGATTTCTGATTTCAGTATACTGTTTGTCCGCGTTATTTGTCAATCGGAGGGGTGCATTCGTTGAGAAAACCGATGCATTCGTTGATGACTGATACTGAACAATTGGGAAAGATTTGTGATAATAGGGGCATTTATTCTTGAAATTTGTATTTATCTATGCTACAATAAATACAATGAGTTTATGAGTGGGAAAGGATGCGGACATGGATATACTCGGTGCATTGAATGATAAACAGCAGGAAGCCGTTCGGGCAACCGAAGGATATGTTCGTGTTATTGCGGGAGCAGGCAGCGGAAAAACAAAGTTGCTCGTTAGTCGTTATGCCTATTTGGTAAGGGATTATGGGATCGATTCCGCCAATATCCTATGTGTGACCTTTACCAATAAAGCAGCGGGAGAAATGAAAAAACGCATCCATGCCCTGATCGGTGCCGAAAGTGATACGACGCTGATTTGCACCTATCACGGCTTTTGCGCAAGAGTGCTTCGCGAAAACCCCGAAAAACTGTTTTTGACAAAGGGATTTCAGATCTTGGATCCCTCTCAACAGAAATCAATCTTGGGGGATATTTATCAAAAATATGAGCTCAAATTGGATCATGCGGGATTTGAGAGTATTTTGAAGAAGATCACTTTTGTAAAGTCCAAAACCGATTATGTCCCTCGTATGTGCAGTCCCAAGCCTTGTCAAATTCTGCCGCAGATTTTGACGGTCAATGATCGGATCATTGAGGAATATATGCAACGGCAGAAAGCCATTTATGCCCTTGATTTCAACGATCTGATGAGTTTTGCCCTATATTTGCTGGAAACCAACAGCGAGGTACGGGAAAAATGGCAGGATAGGCTGAATTATATACAGGTGGATGAATTTCAGGACAGCTCTAAACGGGAAATGCGCCTTGTGGACCTGCTTTCGGCAAAATACGGGAATTTAATGATCGTCGGCGATCCTGATCAAAACATTTACGAATGGCGCGGGGCAGATGTGAAGCTGCTTGTGGATTTTGATAAACAGCATGAACCTACGCAAACGATCTTTCTCAATCGAAATTACCGTTCCACACCCCAGATTTTGCAGTGTGCCAACGCTTTGATCAATAAAAATGAACTGAGGCTGAAAAAGGACCTTTTTACACTTGCTGCCAAAGGAGCCGAGGTGTTCCATTATCACAGTAAGAGCGATGAGGAAGAAGTGACTGCCATTGCGGAAAATATCAAGAAAATTTGCAAAGAAAAGAATCTGACCTATTCCGATTTTGCAGTCCTTTACCGTTCGGGTTTTCTTTCCAGGATCGTTGAGAAAAAACTGGTGGAAAGCGGCATTCCTTATGAGATATACGGTGGTGTTAAGTTCTATCAACGTATGGAGGTTTTGGATGTTATTGCCTATTTAAGGCTGATCGAATATGGGGATGATGCTTCTTTTAAACGCATTGTCAATACGCCCCGCCGCAGATTTGGCAGAACCAAAATGTCCTCGCTGGAGGCATGTAAGGAAGGGAACATTTCATTTATATCCGGTGAAATGAATCCATCTTTATATGAAACTTTGAAAAATCATTTAAATGAGTCTCCTTACCGCGCAAGCGATGTTAGATCGCTTGTTTCCTTGATTGAAGAAATGCGGGAAAAGAAGGGAAATATGCGCATAACGGAAATTGTCAGCCAGGTTACGGCAAGATCCGGATATGAGCAGTATATTCGAGAACTGGGCGATGAGGAGCGGCTGGAAAACTTGGCGGAATTCAAACGCATCGCGGATGAATTTGAAAAAAGCTTTGGGGAAAATCTAACGCTTGACGCATTTTTACAGCAGATCGCTTTGCAGGCGGGAGAAGATGGGGATAAACAAAGAGATGCGGTCAAATTGATGACCATCCATTCTGCCAAAGGGCTTGAGTTTCCCGTGGTATTTGTCATCGGTTTTACCGAAGGGATATTTCCTTCCTCCAAAACCATTGAAGAACGTAAAAAAGCGGGTCTTGAGGAAGAGCGGCGTCTTTGTTACGTTGCGATCACCCGTGCAAAGGAGCAACTGTTTTTAATGGATTCCGAAGGCTTTTCGCAAAACGGAATTAAAAAGTTGCCGTCCCGCTTCCTAGGGGAGATTGGTGAAAAGAATTATACCCGTATTGGTGTGATTTCCGAGGAGCTTGACTGTGAAAGCCGCAGATATGTGGCGCGCACAAGCAGTTTGGCGGCAGAAGATGACGAAAAGAACGTAGGCGATCTTGTGGAGCATCATGTGTTTGGGAACGGTACGATCCTTGAAAAAGATGACAAACGAGGAAGCTATGTGATCAAATTTGATAAACTGGCGCAACCGAGAAATATTTCAAAGACATATTTTTCTCCCAAGACCCAAAGACAGGAATTGCCTGAGCAGCAAACCATTTCCGATATAAAGGATCTGAATGACAGTCGGGTAGATACACCCCGCTTTTCAGCTATAGTAGCTTCCGAAAAAACGAAAACAGAAGAAACAGGTGTCTTGTCGAAATTGCCACAGAAAAAAGATCAAGAGGAAAAAGTGGCTACTGTGGATGATGAAGCGGACAAATTTGAGAGATCGGAATCGTTTGCGGTTTCTGAAATGCCGATCATGAATAAAGAGGTACTCAAAAAGCCAGAAAGCGCTTTGCGTACCCAAACAAACGAGACGATTGCCAAATTAAAGGAAAATGCGGATAATTTGTGGAAGCGGGATGATGTTCCGCACACAGGATGGCGATGCGAAGGCATTACAGATTTGGGAGAGCCTGTGGGCATTTGCGAAATGTGCGGATATCAGATCATCCGTTATGTGCACCATATGGTGCATGAAAATTACCGACCGTTGGGGGTTGGATGCGTATGCGCCGGAAAAATGGAGGGCGATATCGCGGCTGCCAAAAAGCGGGAACGGGAATTCAAAAACAAAGAACAGCGAAGAGAAAGCTTTAAAAAGCGCCGTTTTAAGAATTCCAAAAACGGCAATCCCTATTTACGCATCGATCATCATATAGTGGTGCTTTATTGCCGTAAGCAGGACGGTACATGGAAATTTTCGGTGGACAATCATTTTGGTTCTGAGGTGTTTCCTACAAGGGAAGCGGCAATGGACGGTGCGTTTGAGGCGCTGGAGCGGTTGAAACAGCAGGAATGAGGTTGCAATCCTTGCATTTTTATGCTATTATATAATACAGTAAATTCTATGTCCGAATGAAAGGATAAAGATATGTTGAAATGTCCGAAATGTAATAAAGAAATGCCGGACGGAGCGAAGTTTTGTTCTGAATGTGCTTCGCCGTTGATTGTTGCGGGACTTGTGTCCTCCGCTGCGGAAAAGGAAGAAGAAACTTTGACAGAAAAGAATGCGGCAGAAGAGGAAATTGCGGTACAGGAAGAATCGGAACCGACAGAAGATTTGACAGAAGAACCGACAGGGGAGCCCGAAACGAAAAAGGTGAGAAAAGGTAACTCACGAAAAGGGGTTTTTATCTGCTTGTTACTTGCTGTTTTGGCAGTGGTAGCGTTATATGTTTTTTATGAGGATCTGGGATTTGGCATTTTGACCAAAAGTGATAACAATGTGGTCCTTTATGTAAAAGACGGTGAATTGTTTTATAACGATTTGACAGGTAATGCTGAGAATCAGATCACCAAAGATCTGGCAGGTGCAATTGAGGATCCGAATGCTCTTATGGCTGCGGTTAAACTCAGTAGTGACGGAAAAACGCTGTTTTATCCCGACCGTTCCGGTGCGGGAACAGGGGGATACTCGCTTTACTGCACAAAACCGGGAACCGATATGCTGCCTGTGAAATTGGGAAATAATATCACATGGTATGATATCAGCGATACGGGAAATATGGTCTACTATATCACCCTTGATAAAATTCTGTATCGACACGATTTAAAGACAAAAACCAAAATAGCAGCTGATGTGAAACAAGCAACAGTGGGGAGTGACGGAGCCGGAGCGGTTTATTTGACGCAAGGCGGATTGTATTTAATTGAAGGTACAAAGACTCCCATGAAGATTTCTTCCGATGTCAGCGCATACTGTGCATCTGAAGCGATCACATATGTGTATTATGCAGACAAGGAAGGTTTTTACTGCTTTGATAGTAAAAAGGCTCATAAAATAGCTTCTGCAGAGGCACAGATGCTTGCTTGCTGTGATGAAATGCTGGTTATTGCAGACAAAGAAGAATTTATGCTGATTGCGGGTACGGCACAATATGTGCTGGATTGCGGCAAAACCGCCACAGACTTCTGTTTTGATCCGACAGGCGGCAGATTGTACTATTTGGAAGGAGATACTGCCGCGCAGGGCAAGGATGCATACTGCGTTGAGATCAAGGATCAAAAGCCGCAGGCAACTGTGCTTTGTGATTCCGAAGTGGAGAGCCTTGTATGCGCGACCCCAAGCGGCATTGTATGCTTGAAAGATGTGAAGGATGATTTGGGAGATCTGTATATTAACGGAAAATGTCTTGGATATGAAGTATCGGCTCAAATGATCAAATGGGATGGAGTCGAGGGGGTTGCTTTTTTAGCGGATTGCGATGCTGTAAGCGGTGTGCTGACAGTATTTGACGGCAAAAAGGCATCTTCGCTCAGAGGGGACGTAGCTGCTTTCGCATATACGGCAAAGGGAGAGATCGTGTTCCTTTGTGATGTGGGACAAAACAGCGGTCAAGGCGATATTTGTCGCATGGTTGACGGAAATGCAGTAGTTGTTGCCGACGGTGTTACACATTTGATTATCCCGATTCAATAAAAAGATCCTGCCCTCCAAACGGAGGACAGGATCTTTTCATTGATAGGGTATTGTGTTCAAAAACTGCGGTAGTTAGCCGAGCAGACCGCCTAAAGAGCTAAGATCCTTGTAGGAATCTGCGTCTTCGGGAGCGGAGATTGTGGGCTGCTTACCAATGCTTGTGATTTCCATCTGAATATCCAATTCCATGCTCTGACCCATTACGGTAATAAAGCAGTTCAAGCTGTAGCCGGTCATAACACCCTTGGCGGAGAAATTACAGGTGAGGGAAGCAGAACCGAGATTGGCATCTGCATATTCTTTACCCAGCATACTTTCTACCAGTTCGGACTGGGAGGTCAAGTCAATGGTAAAGCTCTTTTTGCCGTCTACGGTTTCAACCTTGATATCCTTGAGCATTTCTTTGGTCAAATCGGGCATATCTGTACCGGAGCCGTTCTCTTCCATAAATTCTTCAAAAGAGAGTTCTTGTTTCATTTTCTGAACGCCGCCCAGCGCGCCCAGATCCATTTCCATGTACATGACACCGTCAACAAAGATGATGGCAGACTCCATACCTTCAACAGTGGTAGTGATTTCGCAGGCATCCTTGCCGAGCTTCAAGTTAGTAACGGTGTCTACTCCGGCTACGTTCATGGTCATTTTTACTTCCATGCCGTTTTCAGCCGCTTTCATGGCATTGGCGTAGAGATCATACGCATTGTTGACATCGATGCTTTCGCCGCCGCAGGAAGCCAAGCAGAAAACAGACAGGATCAATGCCAAAACAAGAGATAATGTTTTTTTCATTGCTAAATTCCTTTCTAAAAATAAATTTCAAAAGAGATCCCGCGAGACAGAATTCCTTTGTTAACAATAGTATATCACATGGGTGACGAAATGTCAAGAGAGATCGTGCGGTTTTAAAACTATTTTTATTTTTTTCATATGAAAGCAATTGCGTATAATTTGGTTGACAATTGTGGGATAATCTGTTATAATATTATATTCCAAACGCAAAATATGTTGTGAAGAGGAGGGGAGATATTTGGATAAACGAGATATTGGCGGGGATTCTTTTTGGTCAGTTGATGATTTGACGCCTCCCATGGGGAAAAAGAAGCGAATGACCGAAAAAGCAATCGTCTATGATGCCAAAGAAATGCCTGTTGACAAAAAAGTCCAAAATACTGAGAAACCGTCGTTTTCTTATACCACTGCAGTACATCCCAAGCGCGGCGGACTGCTGGCATCGTTTGAGAAAAAAGGTATGCTGGTGGAGCAGGTTCGTATATCCTCCTGGCCGACTCCTTACAGTTTTTTTGAACAGTTTCGGATAAACGGGATACAGTTTTTTAATACCTGTTTCGGAGAGGCTGAATTTGAACCTTTCTTCTCATTTATGCCGCAGTATTTTCAGTTGAACGGAAAGCAGCTGCGATATTATTTATATTGGCGCGATCATTTCAGAAAAGGAATTCTTTTACGCCCCGATTACAGTTATGTTCTTTTGTATATTTATGAAGTATTGAATTTGCCGGATCTGTTGCCCCCCATAGAGGGAGCAAGACAGTTGGCACTTTTGTGGGCGTGTTGCCGCAAGGACTATCCGCGGCTGGACCGATATCTTTCCGAGTGGCTCGCCGATTACTGCTTGATTCATCAAGTATCGCTTCCCACCAAGCATTTGATGCCTTTCTACGGAGAAATTCTACACAAAACTAGCTTGAAAGAGTTTTATATTGATGCGTTGGATACAGAAAATGAGGGAGGAAAAAAGGCATATTATCGGGCAATTCTGGAAATGTCAAGTACCTATCAGTTCCGTCAAAGCAAAGCTATCACGCCTCAAAATCGATTACTGTTTGAAAAGCATATTCCGGGCGCGGTTACCAAGCTGCTGGGCGTACTGCTTTCCGAAGAGGATGTCATGCCGGAATCCGAGCCGAAACGTATCTCCCGTGACAGTTACGCAGGCGCAGTTTGTTCGTATTCACAAAAGCGTATGATCGACCTTGTGGTGCATCCGCTGACACTAAGAGGAGATCTTTCCGCACTGGTTACCGACGCTGTTCGCTACAGCGAAAACTGCCTGCGGCGAGGACTCAAACTGCGCGCCGGTTTTCAGACAGCCAGGCTCACCCCGGCAATGAAGGCGGTGCTGGACGAATATTTTGCCTGGCATTTCCCGTCTGCGAGTGTGGAAAAACGGGTGGAAGAGCGAAACTATGATGAAAAATATGATGGAAAGCGCGGTTTTTCGGATGATGAAGCGCTTGCCATCGAACATGCTTCCCGTAAAGTGGCACAGCGGCTGGGAGCTGTGTATGAGGAAGAGGCTGAAGGGGCACAAGTTCCTCAACAAACAGCGGCGGAAGCGGTCAAATCAGAGAGTGCGCTCCCTTCGGATACGTTGCCGAGAGAAGAACTGAAAGCAGTATTGACAGGCGGATATCAGGCGTTGTGCGACCTTGCCGCCAGGAGGGGGGTACTGCCCGAAACGCTGGTGGAAAAGATCAATGCCTATACCACCGATTTGTATGGCGATATCCTGCTGGAACCTTCTGCAAACGGCTATTCGGTGATTGAAGATTATATTGAAGAACTTCCGAAGATCTAGGAAAGGACACACATAGATGGAAACAAACGAAATAAAGGTGCCGCGGCGCATTTTGGGTGCACTGCTGTCCTCCCTTGCCGCAGGCGTTGTGCCACGCAGCGGAGCTGCGTATATTGCCGTAGGGCGGGATGAGGAGATTTCGGCACTGGCGGACGATTTGGATGCAATGAAAGAGGGCGGAGGCAGAATGCGCCTCTTGATCGGTAAATACGGAAGCGGAAAAAGCTTTTTGATGCAGCTGCTCAGAGGATATGCCATTGAGCGGGATTTTGTGACCTCGGATTGCGATCTCAGCCCAGAACGCAGAATTTGCGGCAGAGCGGGCACAGGCATTGCTACCTTTCGGGAATTGATGAAAAACCTTTCCTGTAAGGCTTGTCCGGATGGCGGGGCACTGCAAGTAATCCTTGCTAAATGGCATGCCGCCATGACTGCAGCCCTTGCTGAAGAGGGCGTGGATGCAAACAGCTTGGAATTTGACCGCAAACTGACCGCTAAGGTATACGAGGTGGTAAGAGATACCGAATCACAGGTGGGAGGATTTGATTTTTCCCGTGTGATCGGAAGCTATTTCGCCGCAAGACGGGATGATGATCAAGAAAAAGCATCGGCGTGTCTTCGCTGGCTCAGAGGCGAATACAATACACGCATGGAAGCGAGAAGAGAATTGGGGGTAGGAGCTGTCATTGACGATGACAACTGGTTTGACTATATCAAACTGTATGCTGTATTTTTTCGCAAAATCGGTTTTTCCGGTTTCCTTGTGATGCTGGACGAAGGGGTCAATCTGTATAAGATATCCAATCGTATTTCCCGAGAAAACAACTACGAAAAACTGCTGTCTATTTTCAATGACAGTTTGCAGGGCAGAACACCCGGGCTTGGTGTGATTCTTGGCGGTACGCCTCAGTTTTTGGAGGATCCTCGCAGGGGATTATTCAGTTATGAAGCATTGCGTTCCCGCCTTTGCGACAGCCGCATTATGCAGGGAGGAAACTATCGAAATTTGATGGGGCCTGTGATACGCCTGCGCCGTATGTCAGATAATGAACTGTTGGCGCTGTGTACCAGACTGACTGCTCTGTACGGTCAGTATCATAAAATGGAAGCGCCTGTTACAATGGATCAAATGAAACGCTTTTTGGCATTTTCAAACGAAAGAGCAGGGGCTGACAGTATGATAACGCCACGTGAGATCACAAGAGAGTATTTGGGAATTTTGGATGTTCTGCTCCAGAATCCGTCGGTTACCTTCGATGATCTGATTGCTCCTGCCGTGGAGCGATTAAAAGGAGCAGACAGCGATGAATGGGCGATAGAAGAGTTTGAAATTTGATAAAATTCGCTATGTTTTCTCAAATCTATTGACAAGCGTAAAAAAATAAAATATAATACAAATTTAGGATGTAATATGAATTTGTAACCCGAAAGGAATTTGACATATGAAATGGACAGGCGTAAATGAACTGCGCGAATCTTATTTGCAGTTCTTTGAATCCAAGAACCATCTGCGTCACAAGAGCTTCCCCCTGGTCCCTCAGGGTGATAAGTCGCTGCTCCTCATCAACGCAGGTATGACTCCCCTAAAAAAGTATTTTACCGGTGAGGAAGAACCCCCTCGCCGCCGTATGACCACCTGCCAAAAGTGTATCCGTACCCCTGATATTGACCGTGTAGGTATTACCGCACGTCACGGTACCTTCTTTGAAATGCTGGGTAACTTCTCCTTTGGAGACTATTTTAAGGAAGAAGCACTGCCTTGGGCATGGGAATACATCACGGAAGTTTTGGAAATGCCGGTGGACAAGCTGTGGGCAACCATTTATGAAGAAGATGACGAAGCTTATGATATTTGGGTCAATAAGATCGGTCTGCCCGCCGAGAGAGTGGTTCGTTTGGGCAAAGCCGATAACTTCTGGGAGCACGGTTCCGGTCCCTGCGGTCCTTGCTCCGAGATTCATTTCGATCGCGGTCCCGAATTTGGATGCGGCAGCCCCGATTGTAAGCCCGGTTGCGACTGCGACCGCTATATGGAATTTTGGAACAATGTGTTTACCCAATTTGAAAGCGACGGTGCGGGTACATATACCCGTCTTGCCAACCCCAATATCGATACCGGTATGGGGCTGGAGCGTCTGGCTTGCATTATGCAGGGGGTAAATAACCTCTTTGAAGTAGACACTGTACGCAATATCATGATGGCAATTTGCGAAAAGGCAAATGTGAAGTACGGCGAGGACGAAAAGAGCGATATTTCTTTGCGCGTTATTACCGACCATATCCGTTCTTCTACCTTCCTCATTTGCGACGGCGTTGTGCCCTCCAACGAAGGACGCGGCTACGTTCTGCGCCGCCTCATGAGAAGAGCGGCAAGACACGGAAGAATGCTGGGTATTGAAGGCACCTTCCTTGCTGATCTTGTGGATGTGGTTGCAAAAGAGAATCTCAGCGAATATCCGGAGCTTACCGAAAAGGCAGATTATATTAAGAAAATTGTTTCCATCGAAGAAGATCGCTTTGCCGCTACCATTGATGCGGGCCTTTCCATTCTTTCCAATCTGACTCGCAAGGCGCTTTCCGAGGGCAAGACTGAAATTTCAGGCGAAGATGTATTTAAGCTGTACGATACCTTCGGCTTCCCCATTGATTTGACACGCGAGATCGCGGCAGAAGCAAATCTGACGCTGGATGAAGAGGCTTTCAAACAGCTCATGAATGATCAGCGCCAAAGAGCCAGAGCGGCAAGAGCGGATATTTCCGGCTGGGCAGATGCCTCCAAGGGGCTTTTGGAGGGTATTCAAAAGACCGAATTTGTGGGCTATGAAACTACCCGTACCGAAGCAAAGGTAATTGCGATCATTGCGGACGATATGCCGGTTGACCGCGTTACGGAAGGTGACTTCACCTTGATTACCGATAAAACTCCTTTCTACGGCGAAGGCGGCGGTCAGGTAGGCGATATCGGTGCTATTTACGATAACGATTCGCTGATTGCTGTTGGCGATACCAAGAAGACAGACGGTGTGTTCCTGCATATTTGTTCTATGGCAAACGGTGATATTCAGGTGGGAGATACCGTTATCATGGAAGTGGATGCAGTCAGACGCCAGAGCATTATGCGCAATCACTCTGCTTGCCACCTTCTGCAGGCGGCTTTGAGACAAGTGCTCGGTGCGCATGTTGAGCAGGCGGGCTCTTATGTGGATGCGGACAGAGTACGCTTTGACTTCTCTCACTATGCGGCAATGACTAAGGAAGAACTCCAGAAGGTGGAAATGCTGGTCAACAGCCATATTCTGTTGGCGCAGGGTGTACAAACCAAGGAAACCGACATCGAATCCGCGCGCAAGGAAGGTGCGATGGCACTGTTTGGTGAAAAGTACGGCAAGGTCGTTCGTGTTGTGAAAATGGGCAATTTTTCCACTGAACTTTGTGGCGGTACCCATGTGGACAATACCGGTAAGATCGGTTTGTTTAAGGTACTCACCGAAACCTCGGTTGCGGCAGGCGTGCGCAGAATTGAAGGTACGACCGGACTGGGCGTATTGCATCTGATTGCTGAAAAGGATGCGCTGATTGCCGATACTGCAAAGGAACTGAAATCTCCGAACCCTCATGATATCGCCAAGCGTGCAGGTCAGTTGCAGAGTGAATTGAAGAGTGCAAAGAGCGAGATCGAATCGCTGGAAGCCAAGATTGCCTCTGCCAAACTGGATGCTATCCGTAATGGCGCGAAGACCGTTGGGTCTGTGAAGCTGATGGCTGCCCGTGTGGACGGTGCATCGGTGGATGCGGTACGCGGACTGTGCGACAATATCCGCGCAGAGGATGCTTCTTCTGTAGTAGTAATTGCTCTTGTGAACGGCGGAAAGCTGAACTTTGTTGCTTCCTGCGGTGCCGATGCTGTGAAGAGCGGCGCTAATGCGGGCAAGCTTGTAAAGGAAGCGGCTGTCATCTGTGGTGGCGGCGGCGGCGGACGTCCCGACTCTGCCATGGCAGGCGGCAAGGATGCAAGCAAGGTGGACGCAGCACTTGCGGCTGTGGAAACTGCCCTTGCGGGAATGCTGAAATAATGATATGTAGTAGGAACCCCACCGTTTTGCGATGCAAAGCGGTGGGGAAATTTTGGTTTTTGGGAGATTGGTTTTTGAAATTTCGGTCAATCTGTAAAGCATCAAGTATACTTTTCCAGTACTGCCTTATACGCAGGATTTTTCAGAAGCTCGGCGCGTCTGCCGTTTTCAGCACCTAGGTGATATTCAACGATCCAAGCAAGGAAGTTTTCACTTTGTCCGGCACGGGAATGGTCCCAAAACGCCGCGCGAAGCGGTTCATTTTGGGGAATTGCCTGCGTAATTTCTTTGGCTGCTAAAAGAGCGTAATCCAGCATAATGACAATATCCTCATCCCTTCCGCCGCGATATGTCAAATCATTGCGAATCCGGGAGCAGAACGCTTCGCTGATAGAAGAGAAGAACACGTCGTTTGTTTCGTTGGCAATCGCAGATAGCTTCTTTGCATATTCGATGGCTTTGGCGGCAGCTTCGTTTACTGTGGTGTCGGGGTCAAAGAAAATACTGCGTGCCAGCTTATCGCCTGCAAAGGCGGCAAGGTTGTACATATTTTTTGTTACATGAAAATAGTATTCACTTGTATTTTTGGCAAACAATTGCTCCGTTTTTTGCCCGCTTGTGTGAAACCAGCTGGGATACTTGCTTTTGTAGATGGCAAGGGCTTCTTCTGTCTTTCCTTCGGCGTGCAGGATCTTTGCCCGCATGTTCCATGCATTTCGTCGAATGCTTTCATCGGTGCATCCGTCCAGTATCTTATCACAGATCATACGAAATTCATCTTTGTGTTCCAGCAGCACGTTTGGGTCATTATCTGCCATATGACCGGCAATATCCCACATATAGTAGTGCATTATCCGATAATCATTGGGATAATTTCGGTAGGCATCCACAATGATTTCTCTGGATCTGACGTAGTCGCTGTTCCAGGAATTGCGGTAATTTTCAATGACATTGTCGATGTTTGCTTGTATTTTCTCATGGTCATAGCCCATTAGCTCGTCCAGGCTTACTCCAAAATAGTATGCCAGCGGTTGCAGAAGGGTAATATCGGGATAGGTCTCCCCTCGCTCCCATTTGCTGACGGCGGCGCAACTAACTCCCATTGCCTCGGAAAGCTGTTCTTGGGTGATGTTCTTTTCCAATCGCAGTCTTTTAATATTTTTACCGATATTTATTTCCATGAATTTGCCTCCATTCAGAGTTAAAGTAAGCCGAGCTCTGCTTCCGGTTATATGATAGCAGAAAAACGGGGGAGTGTAAAGGGATTGTTAGGAAAGCTGCTGTGAACTGTAGGTTAAAAAACAGAACTTTTACGCATGAAAATCCCCCTCGCGCAATTGCGGGGGGATAAAGCTTTATATGCGGAAATTGTCCGCTTTTTTCTTTGACACCACAGGCACAAAGAAAAAAAGCTTGGCAAAAAAGAAATGCCGTTTGGAGCAGTTCGCGCTCTGCGGAGCGCGACCAAAGGCGTTGCCTTTGGAAACCACCACCTTTTGAAAAAGGTGGACGAAAACTTTTATAAAAAGTTTACGATTCTTTTCTCATTTCATCAATCATTTCCTCAGCCGCACGCAAAATACCTAACTTGCCGCTTTCATAGGTAAGACCGCCTTGGAAATAGACATTGTAAGGCTCCTTCATGGGACCGTCAGCGGAAAGCTCGATGGATGCGCCCTGCACGAAGGCTCCTGCCGCCATGATCACCTGATCGGTGTAGCCCGGCATATCCCAAGGCTCGGGGGTTACGAAGGAATCCACGGGAGAGCCTGCCTGAATGCCGCGGCAGAAGGCACACAGATAATTGCCTTTGCCAAGGGATACTGTCTGAATAATATCATAGCGGCGTTCCTGCGGCAAGGGATTGACGGGAAATCCCATTTTCTCGAAGATATATGCGGCAAATACTGCCGTTTTCATCGCTTGCGCTACGGTGTGAGGGGCATAGAAGAAACCGCGGTAGAGGTTTTTGGTCTGTCCCAGCGAAGCGCCTACCTCGCCGCCCACACCCACGGTGGTCAGACGGTAGGAGGCAAGCTCCACGGCACGGGCTGTTCCTGCAAGATAACCGCCCGATTCTGCCATACCGCCGCCCGGGTTTTTGATCAGCGAGCCTGCAATGAGGTCAACGCCATAGGCGGTGGGTTCTTTTTCGGCGGTAAATTCGCCATAGCAGTTATCTACCATCACAAAAGCATTGCAACGTTCCTTAACAAAGCGGCAGGCTTCCCCAATTTCCTCGGGGGAAAGGGTCTTGCGGTTCATGTAACCCTTGGAGCGTTGGATGAATACCACCTTAACTGAGGGATTTTCGGCAATTGCCTTTTCTACAGCAGGCAGATCAATGCCGCCGTCTTGTCCCAGCTCCACGCAGGCGTATTTCACGCCAAAATCGGCAAGAGAGCCGTTACCCGGCTGACCTGCAATGCCGATCACTTCCTCTAGGGTGTCATAGGGCTTGCCTGTAATGGAAAGCAGGGTATCTCCCGGGCGGAGCAGACCGTATAAGCCGATGGCAAGGGCGTGGGTGCCATTGACGATATGAGAGCGCACAATGGCACTTTCCGCATCGAATACACGGGCATAGATCTGATCCAGCACATCTCTGCCGCGGTCGTCATAGCCGTAGCCCGAGGAGGAGGCGAAGAGCGATTCCGAAACGCGAAATTCCGAGAAAGCATCCATTACTTTTTTGGTCCCGATGAAGGAAATGCGGTCAATTTCATGAAACTGTGCGGAAAGTGCCTCTTCGGCACTCTCCGACAGCAAATACAGTTCGTCTCTTGTCATATTATTTTACGGTGGAAAGATCGGTTCCCAAAATCTTCACGGTCAGATCCACGCAGGCATCGTAGTCCTTCTTGGAGATAGTTTCGTTGATGGAGTGGATGTAACGGGTAGGTACGGAGATAGCGCAAGCGCGGCTTCCGCATCCTGCCATCTGCATGGAGGAGGTATCGGTGCCGCCGGCTTCCAGAATTTCCAGCTGTGCGGGAATCTTGTTTTTCTTTGCGGTTTCGTACAGATAATTCACAAGCCCTCTGTCACAAATGACCGAGGAGTCTTTGACTTTAATTGCGGCGCCGCCGCCTACCTTTACTGCCATGGGACGCGCTTTGGGAGCGTCGCCTGTGCCGGTTACGTCAAATGCCAGTGAGAAGTCGGGCATGATGGCATATGCGGATGTCTTAGAGCCGCGGCAGCCCACTTCTTCCTGCACGGTGAATACGAAATAGGTGTCATTTTGGCAATTTTTCATTTCTTTTGCCGCTCTGACCATGATGGCGCATCCAATCTTATCGTCAAAGGGTCTTCCGGAGTAGATCTGCCCCGAAAGTCTGGTAACTTGGGCTTCGTTGGCGCACAGATCGCCTACCTTGACCTTCTTTTCGGCTTCTTTCTTGGAAGAAGCGCCGATGTCGATGCGGAAGCGATCAGGAGAAAAATTATTGCCGTAATTTGCTTCGGGAATTACGACACCGCGCACGCCGTTTTCAAATACCACAGTGGTGTAAGCGCAGGACACCATGTGCATGCCGCCAATGGAGGAAATGGTCAAAAATCCGTTCTCGTCAATGCCGGTGACAATAAAGCCGATCTCGTCCATATGGCCTGCCAGCATGAGTTTTTTTGCATTTTCGGCAGAGCCTTTTTTATAGCAGATCAAGTTTCCCATGGGATCGGTGTAGACCTTGTCGCAATAGGGCTCCATCATTTTGCCGATCAGTTCGGCAAGTCTGCCTTCGTCGCCCGAAACCGAGTGGCAGTTCATGAGTTTTTTCAATATTTCCATAACTATTCTCCTTTTTAATTACAGTATAGCCGCCAGATGCAAAAGATCCAATGCGCTTTCATAGTCGTTTTTATGAATGATGACACCTTCGGTGCGGGGGTTGCGGCAGGGAATTGCCACGGACACCATGGGGATACCGCCGCCTGTCAGATGTACGGAGCCACATGTGCCGGTTCCTTTGCCCTGCTGGAATGCAATGCCTGCTCCTTGCGCGGAAGCAATCAGCACGCCGTATTCCGGGCTGTCGTAGTACAGTACTTGATTATCGTACATGGGAACAAGCGCTCCCTTTCCCAAATGGATATGGATTTGTTTGTCCTTTTCTTTTTCGGGATCGGGCAGATCGTTAGCACCGCAGCTGTCGATCAAAACCGCGCGCAAGGGCTGTTCACGAAAGGCGGTGAAGGGGGCGGAGGAAAGCCCCGCAAGTCCTTTGGAAGCAAAGACCAGTATGTAGGTTCTGCCCTCATCGGGACAGGCGATCAGTTTTGCCGCTTCTTCCAGAAGCAGGGCACAGCCCGTACGGCCATCCAGTGCTTTGCAGACGATATAATCTTCGCCAAGTTCACGGAAATTACCGCTAAAGGTGACAAATTCGCCTTTCTTTGTCAGCTTTTCGGCGTCTTCCTTATTTTTTGCTCCCAAATTTAAGAACACCTTGTCCACACCTGCTTCGTCGCGTTCGCCGCCACGGCGCAGATGCAGAACCTTGAGCGCAGAAACTGCGTCGGTTTTTTCCATGTCACCGCCAACGATCATGCGTTTTCCCGCAACGGTACGGCTGTCAACGGCGGTGAGCGCTTCCATACGCAAGAAGCCGTCGCCGTCAATGTCTGTGACCATGAAGGATGCTTCATCCATGGTGGCAATTAACATGATCTTTTCTTCGCCCGAACCGATTTTTCCGATCACTCCGCCGCAGGAATCACGGGTCACGGGAATGCCCAGTGTGGTCAATTCTTCGATGATGATATCTGCGGTTTCCTTTTCATAGCCCGAGGGGCCGAAGGAAAGGGCTAATTTTTTGAGAAGTTCCGTATTCATTTTTGAGCCTCCTCACTGTATGTTGCGGTAATATATGCGGCAATGAGTTTTGCGGTGTTTTCCAAGTCTTCCTCGGCAAATACTTCAACGCCGGTGTGCATATTTTGAAGCGGTACGCCCAGTACCGCTGTAGGAACCCCCTCGCGGCTAAATGCCACAGCGCGGGCATTGGTGCCTGTGGACAGAGGACAAATAGTCATCTGGTATGGAATCTCTTTCTCTTTGGCAATCTCGGTCAGACGCAGGGTCATGCGGCGATCGGTCTGGATGGAAAGAGGAATGGAAGGCCCGCCTTCAGGGGATCCTGCTTTGTTTTTGCCAACGTCAGGAGTGGTTCCGAAGTCAACGTCCACCACCAGTGCCGCGTCGGGCATAACAGCATAAGTACCCGTGCGTGCGCCTGCCATATAGGATTCTTCCTCGCAAGACAGGAGCAGATAGATATCGCAGTTAAGCTTGGTATCTTTGAGCAGTTCAATGGCGCGTACAGCGGCGGCGATGCTGGTTTTATTATCGCCGCTCTTGCAGGCAATGCGGTTGTTTTGCAGTTTCAAAGGTTCATCGGTGGCATATCCCACAGGAGTGCCGATATCAACTCCCATTTCACGCAGCTTTGATTCGCTATAGCCTGTAAAAAGCTGTAGTTCGTTCGTGGGAACTGCTTTTCGGGAAGAACCCATGGTGACGGGAGCACCCTGCATTACGGCAGGAATAGGCTGATTGGCGTACACGGTGAATGCTCCTGCGCCCAGCGTCAGGGGATCGGGACCGCCCATTGCGGAAAGACCCAGAATGCCGTCGGCGCGCATACTGTTGACCACAAAGCCAACTTCATCAAAATGGCAGTCGATCATCAGCTTTTTGGCATTTTCTTTGCCCGCACGGCGGATGAACAGGTGATTTGCCGGCAGTAGCGGCAAGTATTCATCGAAACACGGTCCGAGCAGACTGTTGAGTGCTTCTCCTGCTTGCTGTTCAAATCCCGATACCGAGGGGATTTTTTGCAAAGCAGAGAACAGTTCGGTACAAGTCATAGATAAATTCCTTTCTGTTTTTATTCTAATTCGGAAATAATTTTACGGAAGGTATCGCCGCGCTCCATGAAATTGCGGAAAGCATCAAAACTGGCGCAGGCAGGGGAAAGAATGACAGTGTCTCCCGCAATTGCTAAGCTTGATGCCAGTTGCACGGCATTTTGAAAATCGGGTTCATAATATACGCCGGGTTTGGTATCGGCTTTGCATTCGTTAAGTGCCAATTCGATTGCCCGAGCGGTGGCTCCTGTGAGTACAACAACTTTGGCGTGCTCGCAAAGGGCGTTTGCTAAGGGAGAAAAGGGAATTTGCTTGTCATAACCGCCGCAGATGCAGATGACCTTTTGGGAAAAACACCCCAGCGCCGCAGCGGTGCGGCTGGGACTGGAGTCGATGGAGCTGTTGATGTAGCGCACGCCGCGATGTACACGGACAGTCTCCAGACGGTGTTCCACGCCCGTGAAGGTGGTGGCAACCTGCAAAATTGCTTCTTTGGAAACCAGCCCTTCGGTGGCGGCAATGGCTGCCATATAGTTTTCGCGGTTGTGTATACCGGGAAGCAGAATATCCTCGCTTTTTAGTATTTCCTGTCCGTCAAGGGCGATTGTGCCATCCTGCAGGAAAATGCCGCTTGAAAGCGGTTGCTTTGAGGAGAAAAAACGAACAGTGCTTGCAGCTTTGCTTGCCATTTCCCTTGTATAGCTATTTTCGTAATTGAGTACCAGGAGATTGTTTGTATTTTGATAGCGGAAAATATTTTCCTTTGCTGCCGCATATTCTCCCATACCGCAGTGCCAGTCCAAATGGTTGGGGCTGAGATTGGTGACTACGGCACGATCGGGGCTTTGGCGCATGGTAAAAAGCTGGAAACTGGAAAGCTCCAGTACCGCAAAATCATCTCTTGTCATTTCAGCGACTTTGGAAAGCAGCGGTGTACCGATATTACCGCCCAAAAAAACGCGATGCCCTTCTGCTTGCAGTAGCTTGGATACAAGGGTTGTTGTGGTGGTTTTTCCGTCGCTTCCCGTGATGGCAATGGTGGTGGCAGGACACAGGGCGAAGAAAAGTTCCATTTCAGAGGTTAAGACAGCCCCTTTCTCCAGCGCTGCCAAAATGCCGGGATAGTCGGGACGAATACCCGGGGATCTGAAAATCAGATCGGCACAAATGTTGTCTAAGTAATGTTCTCCGGTGATAAGGGGGATGTTTTGGCTGCGCAGTTTTTCCTTTGCCTCTTGTTCGGGTTCTTTTTTGTCGCGCACTTCTACACTGACGCCAAGGTCAATGAGAAAGTCTACAAGAGGACGGTTGGAAACGCCATACCCCAATACAGCGGCATGTTTTCCTTTAACCGATGATTTATATTCGGATATTGTCATAAAGATATCCTCGCTTGCAAATTGTTTGCTATTATTATATATGATTTTCTTTGAAATAGCAACAGTTTTTGGAAACTTCCCGAAAATATCCGACGAGGCGCAAAAAATAATAACGCAGTTTTAACATTTGCATATACTGGCAGTGGCGCAAACTGCGTTCAAAAAGGAGGATAAAATTTTGGCAAGAACCATTACGAATTATGCTACATTGGATTATCTCAGCGGTTCTGTTTTAGGAACGGCAATATCCAATATAGCGCAGGCGACGATCAGAGAAACGCTGAGTATTACCAAGGACGCATACAGAGCGAGTTATCGGCGCGGCGAAATTGTGACCTATATTATTCAGATCATTGCAAGGGACTCAGCGCCCTCATCGCTGGTGGTGGCGGATGATCTGGGCACCTATACGTTGGGCGGTATTTCCTATACACCGCTTGAATATATCAGCTATCTTTTGTATGTGGGGCAGACGCTCAATCCTGCGCAAGGAGGCGTCAATGTGGATGTGACGCCGCAGACAAACGGCGTACGCTTTGCCTTTGATAATCTGCCAAATCCATTCCCGGGCTTGACCCTTATCGTACAGGCAAGGGTGAATGAATATGCTCCGATGGATAGGGAAAACGGCAGCATTACCAATACGTCACAGCTGATCTTGGGCGGCGCGGCTGTTTCCGGTGCGAGTGTTACCATTGAGGCGGAACAATATGCGGATCTGAGAATTATTAAATCCATGACACCCGACCCGGTGACCGAAGGAAGTACTTTGACCTACACCTTTGTGATCTGCAATTACGGTACGCAGGCACCGACGGAAGTGACCCTGCGGGATAGCTTTGTACCGGGACCCAGGATACCGCTGACTGTCATGGTGGATGGCGCGGCTGTTGATGCTTTTGATTATAACAGCGCGACGGGTAGCTTTGTGATGGGCAGCGGAGCAAGCGAACCCTACACATTGGCAGTACCTGCGGCGGTATATGAGCGTGATCCCGTGACGGGAGCGGTAACGGTCAATCCGGGTACAACAACGGTGAGCGTGAGCGGAATCATTGGTTTATAATCTATTATGAAATATTTGTACAAAAGGAATGCAATGTGGCATTCCTTTTGTTGCTTTGTATGATTGACAATGCTTAAAAGATGTGGTATACTTTAAAAAGGAGTATAGTAAAAATTGATATGCATATGTTTGAAAGGAAGTGGCTCTTATGAGAAAGCAAAGTTTGTTTGTCCGTTTGATCGTGTTTATTTTTTCTCTTGTCTTCTGTGGGATTGCTTTTACTGCCATACTGAGCGGAATGTTGTTTTCCAGTGCGGGAAAATTGATTTCTGCAAAATACCTTGCCGAAGCAATCGGTGATGAAATTCATATAGGTACAGTATTAAATACCGTAAGCGGTAATGACAAATATGAGGATGATGCCAGCATGTCTCAGATTACCCTGGAAAAACTGGATCCTGCCACGATAGAGAAATACAATTTAACAGAAGAAAATTTGGATCAGCTGTATGAAACCGAAGGATTTAAGAAATTTATTTCCGAAAAAATGGGGAATGCCATGGAATCCGCGGTTGACGGTGAAACCTTTGAAATGACCGGCGATGAAATTATTGCGGTGATTCGTGAATCGGAACAGGAATTTACCGAAATTACCGGCGTTACGATGAACGAAGAAAACTATGCTGAACTGGAAAAAGCGGTTGCGGATGCCGGTTTTGCGAAATACGAATATAATTTTGCCGAAAAAGGAACGATCGGAGATATTTCGTTTATTAAAACTTTTCTTTCTTCTCGTTTGGATCTTGTGCTGTTCGGTGTTGGTATCGCAGCATTCCTCTTTATTTTCCTTTTCAATCTGCGCAAAAAACGCCGTTTGTTCTTCTATGCAGGTGTTGTAATATCGCTTTGCGGTGCTCTGTTTATTCATATTAAGACAGTAATTACATATGCATTCGATCTGCTTGGTATAAAAGCACTGGATTCATTGAAGCCGATATTGGATATCGTGGGCAATATTACCACCAATGACGGTATGTTTGCGCTGAGAATCGGTATAGGATTGCTGGTTGTTTATGTTGTGCTGAGCGTGGTGACATTTGCTCGCCGCATCAAAAACAAGTAATAAAAAATACATACAGATAGTAGGAAAGGAGGACAACTGTGGACAAGACTAACCGAACAAATTTTATACAAAATCAAAATACTGTAAATCAAGAGCACTCTGCCAGAGATGTATTTATTCATTCTTTGGAAAATGCGAAAAAAAAGGACCTGGCAGGTAATCGAAAAACCAAATTTTCGCTAAGCCGTGTGGTGCGCAGAATGATTTGGCTGACCATGGTAGTCTCTTTGATTGCTGTGATCGTATGGCAGTCGGCAACAGTCATTTCTGCCAAAAGGGAATATGCACAAGGAAACGATTTTTACCAAAATCTTGCAGACAGCTTGTCTCTGTCTGCGGGCGATACCGGATTGATCTCTACGCTGTACGGCGAAAAAGGTGCCGGCGAACTGCCCGACTATGAAGAAATGAAAAACGGAGCCGGCATTTTGGATAAGGACTCGCTGACAAGTGCCGAGAAGAAAGAACTGGCTTTGTATAATGCCAAATTGGCTGTTTTGAAGAGTCAAAACTCCGACGCAGTGGGTTGGATCTATATTCCCGGCACCAATATTGACTATCCGATCGTGATGGCGCCCAAAGACGATCCCGAATTTTATATCGATCACTCCTTCACCAAGGCGGAATACGCCCATGGAGCGCTCTATATTGAAGCGAGATGCCGCGATTCTATTTTAGAGAATAAAAACACCATCATTGTGGGGCACAATATTCGTTTGCAGGGTATGATGTTCAATCAACTTGCCAAATTTGAACAAGAGGACTTTTTCAAAAATCATTCGGAAGTATACATCTATACCGAAGAGGGAAAATTTGTATTTAACTTGTTTTCGTTCTACCGTGTAAATTATCTCTATCCCTTCCGCCGTGTTACCTTCAAGGATGACAATGATTTTGTGCAGTATCTGCAGACTATGCAGGAAAATTCCTGGCATAACAGAGATGGCGTTACCTTTACTGCCGAGGATCGGATCATTACGATGTATACATGTACCAATGACAACGTAAAGACCAATCGTTATGTGGCGGTGGCAGTTTTGAAAGACTGTTTGTTAAACGAATAATCGAAAGCTCGGTTCGACTGGAACCGAGCTTTTAATATTGATCGAATATAGACATTTTTATTGTCTTTTTCGTATCTTTACAATTATTTTGAATTATGCTATCATAAAAACAAACATACGATCGGATGGAAAAGATCATGTTGACGAATGAAAAACTAAAAGAATTGCGTCAAAAGCGCAAGCTGACGCAGGAAGAAGTTGCCGAATACCTGGGAGTATCGGCACAAACCGTTTCCAAATGGGAAAGGGGACTGCTTTCTCCCGATATCCGTTATCTGCCGAGATTGGCGGTTCTTTACCGTACATCCATTGACGCTATGTTCAATATGGAATCCTGTTGGGACGAGGAGCACCGCAAGAATTTTCTTTGGAAAATAAATGCATTACATCAAAAACGAGATACAGAGGGCGTATATCAAGCGTGGATCGCGGAAATTGAATTGAAGCCGGATCGATTTTCCGATTATATTACGGTTATGATCTATGTTTTGCAAAACGGACTGTTTGATGACACGCACATCAAGCGCTTATTACAACTGGCGGATTATGCCGAGCGCTACTGTGTTGAAGACGATATTCGAAACGAAATTCACCGTGTTATGTTGCAGATCTGCAGTCACGCAAGCAATCCGGAACTGCGGCAAAAATCCATTGATTTTTATCACAAACTGCCTATGCTGGCGCATAGCAGAGAATTTTTCTTTGACGTGGTTTGCGATTCCCCCGAAGAACGCGATATACAGATCAAGAAAAACTTGATGCGTATACTGGGACTGGTCGATCATTGCATCAGACGCCTTGTGCGCACCGATATGCCGTATGAAGAAAAGCTATACTACCATAAAACGGCAGTTGCCGTACTGGAAGCGGTGCTGGACGGAAAATACGGCGGATTTTACGATGTTTCGCTATTATATAACTATTACAGTATTGTTTCAATGTTATGCTGCCAAGGCAATACCGAAGAAGCGAATCTGTATTTTGAAAAGCTGCAAACTTGCTTTTTAAAGCATTTTTGCCAAATAAAGCAAGAGTCTTCTGCATTTGTGGCAGATCCGGAAAAGGAAAGGGATAAAACAAATTCAAATCTGAAGCGTTTGTTACATTATATGTTGACCAAAGAAGAATTTTCTGCCTATCGGCAACAAATTACCGCTCTTCAACAATCATTTCTTGCGCATATCCACGAGGATGAGGAACAGTCATGAAAAAACTTTTAAGTAAATTCACATTCACCGGCGAATATTTGCTGTCCGTAATGGCAGGATTGGCACTCGGTGTGGTGGGCTACGGCTTTGTGGAATCGGCTGTGGGGTACAAAAATTATCTTGCCGTGCGGATTTCCGGAATCATTTGGTATCTTTTCACCGTGTGCCTTTTGATCGGCTTAAAATCAGCGCACATTGCCTATAAGCAAAAGAAAAACAATTTTAAAGAAGCATTTCTCTCTGTTTTGCCTGTTTTTATACTTCAACTCATTTTGGGAAGCATTCTCGGTTTTCCCATGTACACCGTAGGCGCCGGTTTTCATTTCGGACTTTTATTATATGCGGGCGAAAAAGAAGTAGCTTGGTTCCCCGATGTTCCCTATCTATACTATTTTATAGGCACGCTTTTGACTTTTGCGATTTGCCTTTTGGCGCTTGCAGCAGGGCAAAAGTTCGGATATAAAAAAAGAATCAAGGATCGGAATAAATTACTTTCGACGTAAAAGGAGACACCATGAATAAAGATTTTATCAAAAACAGCGGGTACACTTTTGTGCGTTTTTTCGGGATTCTTTGGCTTTCTTTGCTGATAACAATACTTGGATTTTTCATCGCCACTTTTTTCATTGAAAGGAAGCACGAACTGATCTTGGATATCCTGCAGGCAATCCTATTCTTCATTTTCACCTTTGGCGGATGCTTCCTTTTGGCAAGATCGGATGGATACAAAAGCAATCTTCCGTTTCAAAAAAACGATCTGCCCAAATACTGCTTTGTTTTCATTTTACATATTATCTACGCATTTTGTTTTGGCTTTGCCATATACACCACAGGGACGGCGTATAATATCACCCATATCATTTGGAGACAAACAGGACATGAGGTAACAGGAAACGGATCGGCACCGTTTTGGCTGTATCTGATTTTTCTTGCTGTTTTCGATTGCGTCTATCTGCTTGCTGTCATTTTGGGCAAAAAGAAAGGCATACAAAAGCGGCTTAGCGACCGCAAGAAATTACTTTCGTAAAAACCGAAAAAGGAGATCTATGAAAGAAATGAAAGAATTGTTTGGGAAAGGCTGCGCTTATTTTTTTGCATTATTCGCAAGTCTGTGGCTCGGTATGCTGTTTTGGATCGTGGATATAAGCGGTCCGGTTGCCAAGAACGGCTCTCTTGCCGAAATATTGGTGCAGTGTATTGTGATGACCGTTGCCACCGGTACAGGTATGTTTTTTTATGCCAAGCAAAAGGGGTATAAGGACGGTAAAATCAACATAAAAGCGATAATCGTTTCCATGGGAATTGCATTTGTAATTCAATTGCTGTATGCAATATTATTTTCCTTTGCAATATACTACAGGCCCTGCTTTTTGCCTCGGAAAATGGATTTACAGTATTCGATATGAAGTGCCCACAAAAGGTTTTCCCGATATATATAAATTGATAACTATGTGGCTGTTTGATCTGATCTATCTCGGTATGGTCATATTCGGCGAATATATGGGAGTAAAAAAACGGTTACGGGATCGCACACAGTTGATTGCAAAAAAACAGAAAACACAAGCCGGTTTTTGAGGCTTGTGTTTTCTATTTTAAAAATCGATTTTGGTAAATTTGCGCATTCAGCGGATAGCCTGCTTCCACGAGGCAATCCACCTTTAATGCCACCAGATTCGGATCCGTTTCGGTGACAGCGGCAATTTCTGTACAATTTTTACCCGACGCAATGTAAGAAAGCATCTCTTCATCGGATAAAAGCAGTTCGGCGGCAAAGAGATTCGCTTCGTATTCCTGTTTTGAGGAAGAGTCAAACAGAGAAAACTCCTGCAAGGGAGATCTCTTGGCGGCATCTCGGTGTAGCTGATCGTGTCCCAACTCATGGGCACATACGATCCGATTCATTTGGGGGCTGTTGTTAGCATTTAAAAAGATAAACCGGTTGCGGGCAATCACGGTATACATACCTTTTAGCTGCTTGAAAGCATCCGAATACCGCACATGGATTCCAAGTGTCTCGGCAATGGCAAAGGGATCTCTGGTTTGGTATTTTTGAAAAAGATATGAAGATCGCTGCAATGCAGGGGGCAGGACCTTATTCATTTCCCGCTCTCCTTATATTTTTTTGGTGTGTATTTTCGATTCTTTTCCCGTGCTTCCCAGTATGCCTGATTCAAGGCGGCAATCACGCCTTCCTTTTCTTCTTCGTCCAGTTCTCCGCCGGCAAACAATCCCGAAACCTCTGCGATCAGGGCTTCCACATCCCGTTTTCCTTTGGCGCCGCCTTTTTCAGCGGCTTCGATTACGCGGGCATCGTTTTCACTAAGCAGTTCGGCAGAAGAAACGCCAAGCACCTTTGCCACATCGGCAACCGCCTCAAAATGTGAAGGGCGGCGTTTGTCACCTTCCCAGTTCTGAATGGTGCGCAGAGATACGCCCGAGCGCTCTGCCAGTTCCTTTTGCTGTAAACCCACTTTAGTTCTTGCTTCCTTTAGCCGCTTACCAAAACTCATTTCCAAAAATTCCTTTCTTAAAAGACACTCAATATTGCGTTTTGCTATTGACAACACGCAAAAATGAGTGTATACTATAAACACCCAATGTTGCGTTTATAGTATACCATAAAGCACTCATTTTGTCAAGAGGTGAGCATATGAGCCGCACAATTTTACACTGTGATATGAATAATTTTTTTGCAAGCGTGGAGTGCATGCTGGATCCTACGCTGAAAAACCGTCCCATTGCGGTGTGCGGCAATGTGGAGGAGCGGCATGGTATTGTACTTGCCAAAAACGAGCTTGCCAAGAAATGCGGGGTCAAAACAGCCGAGCCGCTGTGGCAGGCAAGGGAAAAATGCCGCGATCTGCTGGCTGTTCCCCCGCACTATGACGAATATGTTAAAATGTCCCGCATGGCAAGGCAGATCTACGGCAGATACACCGAGCTTGTGGAGCCTTTCGGTATGGATGAATGTTGGCTGGATCTGACCGCCGGAATTCGCTTTATCGGCACGGGGGATAAGATCGCAAATGAATTGCGCAAAACTGTAAAAGATGAATTGGGACTGACTATTTCGGTGGGGGTATCCTTTAACAAAGTATTTGCCAAGCTTGGATCGGATATGAAAAAGCCGGACGCGGTAACTTTTATTCCCGAAGATAGTTTCCGTGAAAAAATATGGCATTTACCCGCTTCGGAGCTGCTAGGGGTGGGGCATACAACCGCAAAGAAACTGAACAGTTGGGGAATTCAGACCATTGGCGAACTGGCGCGCCGCCCGAAAGAATCGTTGGTGCGTATTTTCGGTAAACACGGTTTGCAATTATGGCATTACGCAAACGGTCTGGATGACGCGCCGGTGATTCCCGAAAATGCATTTCCTCCCGCAAAATCAGTGGGGCACGGCATCACGACCCTGGAGGATCTGACCGATGATGAAGAGGTTTGGCGCGTGATTTTGGAGCTTTGCCAGGAGATAGGACATCGGTTATTCAGTTACGGACAGAAAGCCACAGGGGTATCGATCTCGGCAAAAGATAAGGATCTGAGTACAAAGCAATGGCAGGGCTCCTTGCCGTTTGCCACAAACAGTCCTTACTTGATTGCAGAAAAAGCATTTTCTCTGTTTAGGGCAGGGTATGATTGGAAAAAGTCCGTCCGCGCGGTTTCGGTTACGGCGATCCAGTTGGCTTCGGAAAATGCGCCCTGCCAACTCGATATTTTTACGATGGGAAATGCGCCGATACGCCGTGAAAGACTGGATCTGACGGTGGAGCAGCTGCGAGCGCGATTTGGAGATCGAATCTTGCGCAATGCATGTTTATTGTATAATCCCAAAATGCCGGGTGAACACCCTCCGGTCTGTTTGCCCCCGGCGATACGGTGAGGATAACTATGAATTATAAAAAAGTATACGTTGCGATGGAACTGTTGGTCAACACTGACGGCTCCATGCGTCCCCGATATATCATATGGGAAAACGGAACTTCCTATCCCATTGACCGCATTTTGCATATCACTCCCGCTGCTTCCTTAAAGGTGGGCGGCAGAGGTATTCGCTATACCGTTGTGATCAGCGGCAAAGAACGCCACCTCTTTTACGAGGACGGACGGTGGTTTGTGGAGGCAAGGAAGGGATAGAGGGATAAAAATTTTGTAAAGAACATTTCACAATATTAACGAATTATTCATAATTTGTTTACAAAATTCAAAAATGATGTGATATAATGAACATATATTTATGGAAAGGATGGATTTTTTATGAAAAAATTCACAACACTTATGTTGGTGCTTGCACTGACACTTTCCACGATTCTCAGCGTGGTTCCGATTGGCGTTTTTGCTGATTCAGCCACCGAGATCACAGACAACAGTGGATACAGCGGCGGAATTCGCAAGAAGTCCGACGGTTCCATTCTGTTTTCTCCCTTTATTTCTCCGCTTCGTGAACTCGTTAACGGCGGTGCCAGTGTGAGCAATTACACCATCGACATGACGTTCACACTGCTTTCCGGCGAAAACGGAACCGAAGTATATACTTTTGATACGGTTTCCGCTGCCATCAACACAAGTAACGGTCAGTATTTTGACATTTACTTAAACGGCGCCAAAGGAAACAGCGGCTTCTGCCCCGAAGCAAACAAGTACTACAACGTGTATGTCGAAATCTATACCGGACGTACCGCCACCGAAAAGGGTGTTAGGGTTATGTACGGTACCTACACCAGCATGATGGCCGCCTCTGCAATTGCAAGCTCCACCTACTATGCTCCTACCGCTGTTCCGGTAAGTGCTCCCCAGATTACCGAAACCAAAGACGGTTATGAAGGCAATATCAGCTACAAGGGTGAAGGTATCCGCAAGCGCAGTGCCGGTCAGATCTCTTTCTGCCCCTACATCACTGAACTGCGCGAACTGGTTACCGCAGGCGCAAAGCCTTCTGAATTTACTGCAAAGCTTACCTTTAATTTGCTTTCCGGAAAGGACGGCGATATTGTTCGTACCTTTGATCCCGTTACAGTTATTCCTGAAAACGGAACAGGTTATTTCTACCTGACTTTGGCTGACGGAAATGGTGACTGCGGTTTCATCCCCACCGCAGGTGAATATTACGATATTGAAGTAAATATTTATGACAGCGAAAGCAAGTTGGTTACTTACGGCACTTATAAGAGCACTCCTGCCCAGGATGCTATTGCTGAAAGCGCCTACTATGCGCCCACTCCCCTGACAGTACAGATCACCGAAACCACAGATGAATATACCGGTACCAAACTGTATAAGAACGGTATCCGTAAAAACAGCGGCGGTTCTATCATGGTATCTGCCTTCATTACTGAGCTGCGTGCGCAGATCGATGCGGGTAAGAGCTACGATATGTATACCATTAAAGCCGTGTTCTCACTGTTGGGTGATGACAAAACCGTGGTTGCTACCTTCCCCGAAGTTACTCTCAAGCCCAATAGCTCCAACGGTAAATACTTTGATATTCCTCTGAAAAACAGCGGATTCTGCCCCACCGCAGGTTCCTACTACAATATTCAGATGGAAATTTATGAAGGCGAAACTCTGAAATTCTACGGAACTTATAAGGATATTGTTGCGCTGGATGATATTTCCACCAGTGCTGAATATATGCCGACTCCTGTGCCCGGCGCTCCTGTGGACTATAATATTTCTCTTTCTTACAGTTTTAACAATCAGCTTAAGGGTTCTGCTGCCGGTACTATCTACTTCACGGTAGATAAGCCCGGTTACTTTGAAATTACATGGGGCGATAAGGATGGCAATCCTTTGACCACCACCGTAGGCACAAAGACTCTTACTTATTCTGAACTGGTCAAATTTAATGTAACAAGCGCCACCGGCGGAAGCTATGCCGAAAAAGTGCTCGCTTTCACTGCTATTCCTCAGGGCGCTGAAACATTGATCGTGGTAGACAGCGCGGAAAATGTTCTTAAAACATTAGTTTTGCCTGCGGAAAAATTGCAGCCTGCTGACGAATATGCATTCTCCTTCGGCGCTATCTCCGACCTGCACTACGAATACTTCTTTAACGCTACTACCGGTGTGGATAATGCTATTTACGCAGTGGATACCGCGCTTGCTTTCTATGAAGCGGCAGGTTCTAAGCTGGTAGTTGCCACCGGCGACTTCAGTAAGTACACCGAAGAAGCAGCTTACCAGAAGTATCAAGTTGCAGTTAACAAGGTAAGTATTCCCGTGATCGCTTGCGGCGGTAACCATGAAGTTTACGGTATTGGTGCCGACAAAATGTTTGCCGAAGATGGCTACTGGCGTACCTATGTAAACAACGGTGTTTACGACGCCACCATGGAAGGCGTTCTGGATGTTGCCGACAACGGCATTGACTTCGCATACAGCTATCCGGGTCTTGAAGACTATGTGTTTGTTTCTCTTTCTCAGTGGAAGTGGGACGGTCACACTGCAAGCCAGGATTGTCTGGTTACCGACAGCCAGCTTCTGTGGATGGAAGAAATGTTCGAAACCTATAAGGATAAGACTGTTTATCTGCTCTTCCATACATATCTTGGCGACGACGACTATGAATCCATCGACGGTGAAGGCGATATGACCAACCCCGGCGGATATACCTACGGTGCATTCTACAACAAATACACCAAGGATGAAAAGGTATTCAGAGCGTTGCTTGACAAATATGAAAACGTTATTTGGTTCAATGGTCACAGCCATTACGAATACTCCATTCAGAAATACAACGAAAATCTGAATATCTTTGACTATATGGGAACTACTGCCACCATGATCCATGTGCCCAGTGTTACCAATGCCAGAACTTTGAGCGATTCCTCTACTAACTACAGCAATACCCACGGCACCATGTCTCAGGGTGCACTGATGTTCGTGTATGATGGCTATCAGATCATGAATGGTGTGGATCTGTGGGAAGAAGAAGTTCTTTCCTACGCTTGCTACATCGTTTATGATGACAAGACCGATATCGTAGTTGACGGTACTATTGAAGGCACCGATATTACATGGACCTGGGATGCTCAGCTGAATTCTCTGCGCATTCTTGGCACCGGTGCAATGCCTGACTTTACCAACGAAAATCCCGCTCCTTGGGCAGCATATATGAACGATCTGATGACCGTTTATGTAGGTGCTGGCATCACCTATGTAGGTGCGAATGCATTCTGCGGTGCTGCTAACCTTGTCAAAGCAGAATTGAAGGAAGGCGTTACCAAAATCGGTGAAAATGCCTTTGCAGACACTGCTCTTGCCGAGCTGATCCTTCCCGAAAGCCTGAAGACCGTTGACGAAAATGCATTTAGCGGTATTTCGAAGATCGAAAAGCTGATTTATGCAGGTACTTCCGATAAGTACGCGCTGATTAACGCGGAAGATGGTAATGATGCACTTTCCGGTGCGGTTACCTATCGTAAGTTTAAGATTCACTGGATAATCGGTGAAAATATAACTACCGAGGAATATAAGCTGGGCGAAACTCCTGCATTTAACGGTATTCCCACCAAGCCTCACGAAAATCCTCAAAAGCACTATGTATTCACCGGTTGGAGTGATGGTAAGTCAACCCTGACATCGATTCCTAAGGTAACCGGCGAAGCAACTTATACCGCAGTATTTGGTTCGGAAGTGGATCGTTTTGTATCCGGTATGCTTACCGAAACGATTTCTTGGGCGGTTGACCGTACTCTCGGTACACTCTTCATCTTCGGTGAAGGCGCTATGCCCGATTGGAATTCTTCTAACTTCGCAATGCGTCCCTGGATGCCGTCTGCTGCCGATATTTATAATGTAGCTGTAGGCGAAGGTATCACCACTATTGGCTCATTTGCATTCTGCCATTTGGATAATCTGGAAACTGTAAAGATCGCGCCTACCGTAAAGACCATTAAGGCAGACGCATTCTCTTACAATGCAGCTTTGAAAACGCTGTACATTCCTTCTTCCGTTACTGCGATCGGTCAGGGTACTACCTATCAGAGCAACAATCTGAAGACTGTATATGGTGGCTGGGATACTGTTTCCGGATTGTTGACCGCGATTGGCGCCACCGCTTACAATGACTCGTTGAAGGCGGCTGACTATGTGCCTATGAGCAATGCAGAAATGAACCCCGAAATTCCCGAAATTGAAGTTAAACCTAGCGGCCCTGCAGCTACCGAGACTATTCAGATTTCTCCTATTTTCGGCGGAATTGAAAACTACGGCGGCATTACCTATTTGCTGTCTAACTATGTTTCCAGCAATGATGCATATATTGTTGCTAACCTCAAAAACGGAAACTTCACAATGAAGCTGACCATTACGGATGAAGATACCGGTATTACCTACTTCATTGATAAGTATTTCTTCGATGTGAACGGCAATGAATTCTACGATACCTGGTTCTTCCGTTTTGCACTGGGTCACTATGGTATTACTCTGGAAAATCATAAGTATACTTTGAAGATGGATATTTATTTCGGAGAGGATCTTCTGTACACCGGTACTTCCGAAAAGGGTGCTTATGTATCCAGTCAGGATGACTTTATTAAAAACGGTGCAATTACCCCCGAAAAGATTCCTCACACAAGCACCAATGACGCTCCTGCACAGTCCGGCGATGCAGCAATCTATGCTACGATCGCAATTGCTGTGGCAGCAGTCGCACTGGCAGTTGTTTTCAAGAAGAGAACAACCATCTGATTTAAATAGTATATTTAAATTTCATTAAAAATTCTGCCTATCACCTGTTCGGGTGGTAGGCAGTTTTTATAAAAAATTAAAAAAGTCACGTATACCCTATTGACAATCACGTGACCATGTGATATAATCATAGTACAGATGAACGATAGGAGGTGAAAGGGATGCTAAATACCTACCCGGGCATGACTGTGGAGGTTGGTAAAATAGAGAAGGGCAGTTCACGGGTTTTATTTGACGGAGTATTTGCCGCAGGCGGTATTACGCTGTCGCAGATTTCGGTCATGACGGGGTTGGAACCCTATCTGATACAGAACTGGGTAAAGCGCGGGTTTGTGACCTCCCCTGTAAAAAGGTTATATTCCCGAAAACAATTTGCCCGCATCGTGATTATCAATATGTTAAAGGAATCATTGCAGATCGATAAGATCTGCACCTTGATCAAGATCATTGGCGGAAATCCCAATGATGAAAGCGACGATTTGATCAGCGACGACGAATTGTATCACCGCTATGTGGATATGCTGGCGGAATCGGAAGTCAATCCTTTGAATGCAGAATCGGTTGCTGAGGCGGCACTGTTAGCGGCGGCAGAATGTGAGGAACGTATTCCGAATTCTAAAAAGCAGCTGATGCATATATTTGAAGTGATGGTATATGCCCACGCGGCGGCAACGCTTCGTAAAAAGGCAGACGAGATATTTAGTACTTTACAGTAAGAAAGGACGAATGGTATGTTTATAGTTGATTGGTGGAACTCTATGAGTTTGATTGCACAGATCTTTTTGTTGGTGGCATTGCCTTCCACTTTGATCTTGCTTATTCAAACGGTCATGTTGTTTATGGGTATGGGCGAGGATGCAGACGGCGTGGGGGATGAAATTCCCGATGACATTACAGCAAATGATTTGCCCGATGAGATGGACGGCGTGTTTGGAGAAGATATGGAGGGAGAACCTGCAGATGCAGCAGGATTGGACGGCCTTCGGATTCTGACGGTACGCGGCATCATTGCGTTTCTTGTGGTATTCGGTTGGGTCGGCGTTGTGATGGACTCTGCCGGTGCAAAACTATGGGCAACCTTGCCTGTGGCAACCGCATGCGGCTTTGTGATGATGCTTTTACTTGCTTGGCTGATGCGTGCCGCTATGAAGTTGAGAAGCGATGGCAATGTGGATAACCGCAATGCGGTGGGGGTGTCCGGAAAAGTGTATTTGACCATTCCGCCTTCCCGAAGCGGTACGGGGAAAGTGCACGTTATGATTCAAGGAACATACGCAGAAAGAAATGCTGTGACCGACAGCACGGAAGCGATTTTCACGGGAAGTGAAGTTGTTGTAATAGGGCTGAGCGGTCAGACAGATCTGGTTGTGCGTAAAAAATAAAAAATTTATATATTTTGGAGGTAATGCAAAATGAAAAGCGGTGTTGTTATTTTAGTGGGTGCTATCGTTCTGATACTGGTATCGTTTGTTGCGTGGATCTTTTCCCGCTACAAGAAATGCCCTGCGGATAAGATCATGGTCATTCACGGTTCGATCGGTAAGAATAAGGACGGTACTAACCGCAGTGCAAAATGTATTCACGGTGGCGCGGAATTCGTTATTCCTGTATTCCAATCCTATTCTTATCTGGATCTGACTCCCATTTCCATTCAGGTGGATCTGAAAAACGCATTGACAAGACAGAATATCCGAATTGACGTGCCTTCCCGTTTCACGGTCGGTATTTCCACAGAGCCCGGTGTGATGCAGAATGCGGCAGAGCGTCTTGGCGGATTGGCTTTGTCCGAGATCCAAGAGCTGTCTCGTGACATTATTTTCGGTCAGCTGCGTTTGATCATTGCGACGATGGATATTGAAGAGATCAACACTGACCGTGACAAGTTCTTGGCGGCGGTGAGCAGTAACGTGGAAAGTGAACTGAAGAAGATCGGTTTGCGTCTTATTAACGCAAACGTCACCGACATTACCGATGAATCGGGATATATTGCGGCACTTGGTAAGGAAGCGGCTGCAAAGGCGATCAACGACGCGAAAAAGAGTGTGGCAGAGCAGGAAAGAGACGGTTCGATCGGTGAAGCCAACGCTACCATGGAACAGCGTATTAAGGTGTCCGAATCCAACTCTGTGGCAATCCAGGGTGAAAACGAAGCTAAGATGAAGATCGCCATGTCCGAAGCGGCACTGCGTGAAAAGGAAGCAGAAGCGGAAAAGATCGCTACCACTGCCGCAAAGGTGCAGGCGGCAAAGGCGCTGGAAGAATCCTATGCCGCAGAAAAGGCTGCCGAAGAGGCAAGACGTTCCAAGGAACAGGCAACACTGGAAGCTGATATCATCGTACGTGCAGAAGCACGCAAAAAGGAAATGGAGCTGGCGGCAGAAGCAGAAGCAGAACAAACGCGCAGAAGAGCCAAGGGTGAAGCTGATGCTATTTACGCAAAGATGGAAGCGGAAGCCCGCGGTATGGAAGAAATTCTGAAAAAGCAGGCGGCTGGTTTTGCCGAGATCGTGAAGTCTGCCGGCGGGGATGCCGATGCGGCTCTGAAACTGCTGATTGCCGATAAGCTGGAAGATCTGATGCGCGTACAGGTGGATGCAGTCAAGAACATTAAGATCGACAAGGTAACCGTTTGGGACGGCGGCCAGAACGGAGAAGGGAAGACTTCTACCGCAAACTTTATCTCGGGTATGATGAAGTCAGTTCCTCCTCTGGATGAGGTGTTCGCCCTGGCAGGCATGCAACTGCCGAACTTCCTTGGCAAGAAGGCAGAGGAAACACCCGTGGCAGAAATTGCCGTTGGCGAGAGCGCAGAATAAAACAGCAAAATGACGGATGCGGTGTGAAAAACGCACCGCATCCGTCACATTTTTGGATATACAATCATTTAAAAAGTTTGGCAGAGTTTGAGAGAGCCTCAAGGATGAAAGGAGCAATAAAATGAAAGACCGAAGATTTCCAAAAGATCTGCAAAAGCATATAAAGACCTACATTTTCAAAAAGATCGCCCTCTTTTCCTTGATGGAGGCGGCGCTGATTGCCGTGCTTATTCTGTGGGGGGACACCCTTTTTGGCAGCAGTACGGGGGTGGTGCTGTACGTGCTGTGGGTACTTTTGCTCCTTGTTCCGTTTTTTGTGACAAAAATTCCTTTTTCACTGCTTGACAAAACCTACTTTGGTGTGATAGAACAAGTACAGGTGAAAACCTCCATTGAAAATGAACGCCCCTTCAAGCCGACACTGGAAGGACATTATACCGCTGTTACGGTATCCCTTGTTGTAAAGGAAGAAGAAAGTGACAAGCGTCATACGATCAAGGTGCGAAGAAAAGGCTCTGCCACAGATAAAAACGGTATGTTTGATACTTATGCTGTTGAAGGGGAAAGTTTTGTAAAAACTGCGGAGAATGCTTACAAGGTTGGCGCAAAGGTATTCCATCTTTACGGAACAAAACATATCGTAGTTCTGCCGGACGATAAGGCGCAAAGTGTGTGCTGTGCCGTTTGCGGGGAATCCAATTCGGTAAAAGAGGATGTCTGCCGCAAATGCGGGTATACATTGATAAAGTGAGACAAAATGATGAAAACAGACGAAAGAGATATTTTAACAAGAGAAATCATTGTGAAGAAACTATGGTCGACGCTAAAATTCAGCATCGTATCCACGATGGTGATGTATGTGTTGACGGGGAGTATCATTGCTTTCCTTGCGTGGGGCATGACGCTGGTGGCTTTGCCGTATCAGATAGGGTCTGTTATTGCGATCCTGTTCTTTGCGTTCTTGGATATTTACTACGGATATTATTTGATAAAGAAACTTATCTTATTTCGCCAAGGGAAATACCGCATCGTGGAAGACCGCGTGCTTCGCACTTCGGAGAATGAGGTCAGATATCTGTCATTGAAAGAAAAACTATTAAGAGGACGCAGATACCGCCATGTGGAGGAGGACGTGATCTATTTCAGAGATACGGGCAGAGTGGTGGTAACCGGCAGCACCTGTCGCTGTACCTTTGTGGATGACCTCTTTTATATAGTGAAATATGAAGGCGAAGAGGAAGCGGTATTGATGTACAACCAAAGGGAATACCGATTGGAAGAAGAAAACTAAGCCCGGAGTGAGAAATATATGGAACCTAACAAAAAACCAACTAAAAAAGATTTAATGAAAGAAAGATACTGGCACAATCTGTTTATTTACGTACGGAACCTTGCGGTAGGGGTACCCATTGCCTATGTGGTATCCTCGGTGGGGCTTTTACTGCTGGGTGGCATTCTATCGGAAATTGTGGGTATGAGAATTGTCAGCCTGTTGGCAATCGGCATTTTTGGTGCTTCCTTTGCCGTGCCTCTTTGGTGGGAACGGCGTAAAGAGGTGGAGATCAAAAGAGAATACCTTGCCATGCTAAAAGCCGAGGGCAGACGCTATGACAGACAGATTGAGGCAAAGTCGACATGGCACTCTTCCTTCTTCTGGATCGAAAATTGGGCGCTGTATACCATTTGTATCGTTCTGTTTTGTGTTTCGCTTCCTTACTGCGTGAAAGCGTCGATCCTTGCCAACCCTTTGGGAAATACGGGACTGACTTTTCTTTCCATGTGGCTGCCTATGGTGTTTATTTTGATTGTTTTAGCCGTGTTTGGAACGGCAACCAATTTTGTACTGTGGCTTGCCGCCCGTAAAAAATGGGACGATGAACAGCTTTACAGAGGAGATTGATATGAAAAAGACGCTAAAGGAATATGGTATGATCCTTCTAAGGACGGTGGGTATTTTCTTGCTGTACGGATATATCATGTTCTATACCGATGAGACAGTGAAACGAACCTTGTATGGGCTGTCTTTGCCCAAGGAATCCGAATGGATGTTCCTTGTGGTAGAACTGATTTCCATGTACGTGGGCATCGTGGTGCTGTGGCGGTTGGTGTTGCAAAGAAGTGTCCTTCGCAAACGGCATTTGGCAGGCATCATTCCTGCCGATCTTTCTTACAAGGACAGTGTACGGGATACGCTTTGTTTTCGATTTTTTTGGATCGAGTCGCTTTTGATCCTGTTGCCTGCGACCTATTGGACGCCTGTGCGGGAAAATGTTTGCGACATGATCGGTTATAAGACTGATTTGGTGATTTTGCAATACATAGTGTCCTTTTTCTTGTTTGTTTTGCCCATGCTCTTGTTGTTTTGCCACACCGAAGCGCAACTTAGGCGGCTGTGGGCGGAAGAGTGGTATCATCTGGATGAAGGACAGCTGCGCCGTTTTCGGGAAGGCGTTGTGAATGAAAAGAAGTACTACGTAAAGCTGGTTATTAACATTCTTTTATATTGGTTCGGCATGCTGCTGCTGCCTGCCGGAATGACCTACCTTTTAGCGGCGCTGAATGCTTTATCGGTGTTTTTGGTCATTCTTCCGCAGGTTATTGCTGTTTTGGTAACGGCTTTGGTGCTTTGGTTTTTGACCCGACTTTGGCGAAGCTACCGCAGAAGGAAAAAATTTATACGGGAAATAAAAGAAGTTTGTGACAAACACAAATATAAGTTTACATATCGTTTTTCTTTTAAAAGTCTGCTTGTCTGTACAGGCAAGACAGAATTTACGGTGACAACCGATAAAAAGACCTTTGTGGGATGTTTACTGCCTGTTCCCGGCAAGATCAGCCGTTTGTATTTTTCGCCCCATGAAGACAGCTACCGCTTTGAGGTGTTTACTTTTAATGTGTACTTCCCAAAGCATAAATTGGATTTTGCGGGCTTGAGAGCGCAAAAAGAGGACAGCGAAAAAGTGGTGGTTCTCACCCGCCGTCCTTCCATATGGCGCTTGGGTAACAGAAAGGGCGGCGTGACGCTGGATAACGGAAGCGTTCTTGGCGGTCAAAAGGGAAAAGTTACCGTATATGATATTGCAGGATTTGTTTCTACTCTTGATATGGCGGGTATTCGCCGTCATCGGGATATTTGGCAATAAAAAAGCGAGGAGAATTTGTTACGATTCTCCTCACTTTTTATAAATTGTTCAAAATTGTTTCTACCTCGGAAAGAATTTCGTTTATGTCCTCTCCATCCTCGGCAAGCTCAGACAGAACGGATTCGATTGCCAAGCGATGCTTTTTGTTTGCGAGATCATCATGTGAAATGAGTAAATCGAGATCGTAGTGGGCTTGATCGACGGTAATTGAGAATAGGCTGTTTTTGTCAAGAGAAACAGCGGTGTAATTCTGTTTGACGGTCTTGATCAAAGCCAAATAATGATTGGCAAGCTGCTTGGTAATGTCTTCATCTTTTTCTTCCATAGAGGTTTTGCCGCCAAATTCAAGCTTGGCAAGCGAAGCGATCAGTTCATTGAGCGGATCCATTATAATCTCCATTCTGACGCATAGCGTCAGTACAAATAGTACAATTGAATTTTTGTGCCGCCCTGCGGCAAAAGTGGGACGGGCTTCACTTTGGAAAAACGCAGGCGTATTTCCTAAAATTCCAAGCGTGAATCGATAAATGTAAGATGCCTAAAATCAATCTTTCACGCTAATCTTCTTTCGTATGGGGGAATGATATAGTATTATTTTTCAGTATTCGTCCTGCTTCAAAACCATAAAAATACTGTTCGTCACTTGTTAACCTGTGTGCATTCTCTTCCTTCTCATCGGGAACACAATACTTTTTATCTCCGGACCAACCTTTATCTATTAGTTGTTTTGTTATAAAAACCATTTGTGGGTTCCGTGGTTAAAGTGACTCTCACATTTTCCAAAACTCAATATCGTTATAAACAAAATCGGCTTTTTCCTTCTCGGAAAAGTTTTTTGTAGGATAGCACTTAGGAATCAATTCTATATACCTTGATATCTCTGTCCGTCCGTCAACGCCTTCCTTGTTAAGAGTGCAACGAGCAAAGCGGAAAGTGTTTTTGGTCATATAGTTTCTGTAATACTCTTTATCAAATCCGGTTCCGTTATAATCAGCCGTAGGGTTTTCAAATATTGGCTCATCAGCTAACAAGAGCTCTCTTAAATGTGAAAGCGAAACGTAATTACCACCCTTATCTTTCAAATACAAACGCCACGTAGGGTCAAGCATAATACGTTTACCGGATGGTAAAAGACAATCTACCACAACATGGCAATCCTCAAACGGTTCTTCATAAGGTAAGCAAGTAATATGCTGTGCTTTGATTCCGTTTAAACGAAGCAGAGAGGCTAAAAGAGTAGCTAAACCTCGGCAGTTGGACTTGCTGTCGTTTCTTTCACAAAACTCAATCAGATCGGTTATGCTCCTACCAAATCCCATACCGCCGGAGCCGTTGTGACCAAAATGATCGCATACAAAATCAAGCAGCTTAAAAACAATTTCGTCTTTGGTATTATCCACGCCGTTTATGTATGTGGAATAATTATATTTTTCCAGTATTTCAGGAATGTTTCCACCTAAAACAAATTCATTGCCGTAGCCATATTCCTTGCTTCTGTCGTATTCAGCGTATTGCTTCAGGATTTCAATTCTTGTTTTATCTGTGTTAGGAACATATACCTCAACCGGGATATATTTATACGGCGCATCCTCAGGGGAATCATCGAGTTTTACATACTTAACAGGTGTTGATTTTCCGTGTCGCACGTAAAAGCCTTCAAGTCCTTCATCCACATACTGAATGTGATAAACCATGCGGTAGTATTCATCGTTGATTTCATAACACAAATAACCGTCTTTTTCATAAACACAGTTTGGCTCAAAATTATAATGTCCGCTTGATGAAAAAGACATTTTCATACGAAGCGGTGTTTCATCAAAAATATTGATGGTTTCGCCCATATCTTCTTTGTACCATTTCCCAATTAGGCGTCTATCCATTGTATCAGCTCCTTGTTTTGTAATCATTAAATAAGTTCGATTACGCTATCAAAATATTGCTCTTGAAACATAACTGCTTCTTCGATTTCTTCTGCAGAAAAGTGCATTCCTTCCGGCGCGGCAACCAGCTTGTCCTCCACATCATTATGACGATGAACAATTCCAATAATACGAGCAGAGTATTCCTTGACCGGAGTATCTACACCAAGCAAATACACATCAAGTTCTTCTCCATCCCCGCCTATTACGTCCGGAATATATCCATAATTGATGGGATAGATGATGTTGGGGTATTTCGGATGTTTACTTCCGAGAGGTCTGTCAATCAGTATATCCACGGTTTTTCCAAGAAAAGAGCGGGGGAGAACTGATTTCAATTCCTTCTCCAGAGCATCTGCAAAGCGTTGTACTGGCTCTGCAAGTGTTTCCGCGTAGTCAAAGGTCTGATTATCGTCCTTGTATTCCAACGGACTTCTGCGAACCTTCAGCGCATATCTAAGAGCATCCGGATCGGGGCAAAGGTTATTTTCCAAAGCCCATTCTGCAGCGTTAGTCTTCGCGATAATCTTGCCGGTGCGCAGAGTATAGATGCATCTTGCAATATCCAACATCCAACCAAACGAGTGGAAGCTACGTCCCGTCTTTTGCGCATATTTTCTTATGGTTTCATAATGTTTATTTACATCGGCATACAGGGCTCTGAACTCAGGTTTCGTTAGCTGGTTTCGAATATCTTTACCGTAAAGTAAAACCCCGCTTTCAATTAGCTCTGCCATGCCGAAACTGTTAAATGTATAGCTATCTGTGATTCGCTCACCGCTTGTGCCCCAATAAACAACTCGATCGGGTTTCTTTGAGAGGAACGCATCCAAGGTGAGCATACCACCTTCAAAGGAACGGTAATAGGGATTGCTCGGATTATCTGCAAGCATAGCTTGGCGAAGTCCAACAAGCATTTTTGCCTGTTCTTCTGTGATCTTTAATTCTGTCAGAACCAAAATATCAATATCGCTCCAACCAAGACGAAAGTCTCCAACAGCCGCCGAACCGTGCAAATAGATGGAGGGCATACAAGGGGCAAGGATTTCCGCTATTTTGTTTTTCATTCTTTGAATTGCTATTTGTAATTCTTCCATATCGCCACCGTTCTTTTCATTGTGATAATACCAAATCTTTCAAGTAAGAAATAAGATCATCGGGAAATTTGTTATTCATTACATCGGCTGTCAGAACACGAACTGCATATTCCTCAAAAGCATTCAGTCTGCCCGCATTATCACCGGATAAATAATAGGATTCATCAATGCCTGGATATATACGTTTGGCTGTCGCAACAATATCAGCAATATCTATGACGGCGGGATGGACAACATGGTGCAAAAACTCATGTATTACAGACTCTGTTCTGAACATACCGGAACAGAAAATAAAACTGTTTCCGACCATGTGAAAGTCTGCAGAGTAAACGCACTTGATCGGATTAATGACAATCCGAATATTCTGCACTGGGGAGCCGTACTTGGTGACGCACATATCCAAGCAGTTTTCAATTACCCGAAGCGCTGCCTCATGCTTAGTATTTTGTGTGGCAAGCCATTTCTGTTCCCATTCAAAATAATTCTTGAAAGCATCACAGGCTAAAACTTCGGAGAGTGCTGTTGGAAAGCCTGTTATCCAATTCCACAATTTTTGATCTCGCTCACGGTCTGCAATGTTGGTAGCATTCATAATTTGATTGCGTAATGCATCATAGTCTCGGATGTGTGAACGATCTGGCGATAAATAAAACGAGGTTGTTTCCAAAATTGCAGCACGGGGCCAATATGGATAAACTTCGCAGGTGTTCTGCTTTACCTTTGCGAAAAAAGGAGTGGAATTATCAGCGCTAATATACCCTTGAATATATGAAATATGTTTCCGGCTTCGCTCCATAGCATAATAGTCATATCCGCTTTGCAGCAGCGCAAAGTAGATTGCCGATATTTCCGGAATATTAGAAATTGTAATCTGATCTGCGTTTAGCATATACATAATCTCCTTATCTTGGGATGTTTCAAGCTTTTTGATATCTATAGTACCACGCATCCCCATCGGGATGTTCATAGTGGAATGTAAACCCTGCTTTTTCAAATGCTTTTTGTGAAGGAATGTTATTGGGAAATATTACTGCCTTCGCCTCTTGAATCTTAACTCCGATAATATCTTTTGAGTGAGCAATCAATTCTGCAAGAGCTGATGATCCAAATTGCTTGCCGCGTCTATCGGGACGGATAATAAACTCCGATATAGTGAAAACATTTTCCCATAGTCCAAGTGTAACAATCCCTATGGGTTCAGCATCGGCTATAATAATCTTTGCCCAAAAATTCTCGCCAAGCTTCGTATCGGCATCGTTCACCCAGTATTGATAATATTCCTCAAATCCTTCATCGCATCCTGTGAAACGCTTTGCATCCTCGTCAAGCCAAGAATCAACAGTTTCTTCGTATGCTGAATTGTAATCGATCCAATCATATTTCATTTTGGTTTCCTCCAACAGTAGGTGAAATGCATTTGAGTTTCATCGGTTTATTCATTTTCAGAAGGCGCAAAACGCAAAAAATCCTGCGGATTTTAGGGGCTCTGCGCCACGGATTTGTACGATGAAATGAAAAAAGAGCACTTTGTGCGCTGAGGAAACGGGACTTTGAACCCTGTTTTGCGCAAATGCCGATTGGTTTATTTTGTTTTTAAAAAGCGCAAAACGCAAAAAATCCTTGCGGATTTTAGGGGCTCTGCGTCATTGACTTGTACGATGAAATGAAAAAAGAGCACTTTGTGCGCTGAGGAAACGGGACTTTGAACCCTGTTTTGCGCAAATGCCGATTGGTTTATTTTGTTTTTAAAAAGCGCAAAACGCAAAAAATCCTTGCGGATTTTAGGGGCTCTGCGTCATTGACTTGTACGATGAAATGAAAAAAGAGCACTTTGTGCGCTGAGGAAACGGGACTTTGAACCCTGTTTTGCGCAAATGCCGATTGGTTTATTTTGTTTTTAAAAAGCGCAAAACGCAAAAAATCCTGCGGATTTTAGGGGCTCTGCGTCATTGACTTGTACGATGAAATGAAAAAAGAGCACTTTGTGCTCTTTTTTCATTTCATGGTGCGAGAAACGGGACTTGAACCCGTACGGTGTAAACCACACGCCCCTCAAACGTGCGCGTCTGCCAGTTCCGCCACTCTCGCAAATGTTGTTTTGACAACACGGATATTATACACAATGAGAGGACGATTGTCAATACTTTTTTTAAAAAAACTTTTAAATATTCACCAAAAAATCATTTTTATAACAAGTGAAAAACACGGTAAAGGTGTATACTGTCAGTATCAAAGATGAACAAAGAAGGGAGTATTGATAATGAAAAGAATTTTGAGTATATTTCTTTGTTTTATATTGCTATTATCTGCTGTTTCTTGTAAAAAGAAAAACAATACCGCTTCTTCCGCGAAAGGAGAAGATAAAGCGACAGGGGAAAGTCAAAACGGTGCACAGCCCGGGGAGGTTGAGAAGGTAACGATCCCTTCGCTTGATCTTGATTTTTCAGGTGAAGACAGCGACGATTCTTATGACAGCGATGCTGTGGCAGTTGTGTTTTCCGATAGCGGCATTACAATAAGCGGTGAGGGTGCTTTGTCGAACGGAACACAGCTTTCGATTATATCCGCCGGAACGTATATTCTATCGGGCAAATGCGCTGACGGCAAAATTACAGTGAATATTGGCGAAAATGAAAAGGCAAAACTGGTTTTGAACGGTCTGAATCTTACTTGCCAAAGCGGTGCGGCTTTGCTTATTCGTGAAGGGGATAAGGTGTTTTTAACCCTGGCAGAGGAAAGTGAAAACACTATTTCCGATGGCGGTTCCTATACAGAGACCATAGGTGAATCCAATGTGGACGGCGCTGTTTTCAGCCGCGCGGATATGACGATTAACGGAAGCGGGAAACTTACCGTAAATGGCAATAACAAGCATGGTATTGTGTCTAAAGACGATCTGATATTCTCGGACAGTGGCAGTGTAATGATCAACGCGCAGGGTGTAGGCGCAGAAGGAAAAGACTGTGTGAAGATTCGGGAAATGACACTGATTATTGAATCTTCGGGCGATGGTATCCGATCCACCAATACAGAGGATGCGGCAAGAGGATTTGTGTATGTGGAAAGCGGAAATATAACGGTAAACGCTAAGGGCGATGCCATACAAGCTGAAACGCTGTTACAGATCAGCGGCGGCGAATTCATGCTGAAAACAGGCGGAGGAGCCGATGCCGCACCCCAAAATCAAGGAAATGATATGATGGGCGGCGGATTCAGACCCGGCGGAAATAACACAAATAGCGCCACTGATGGAATCAGCTGTAAGGGGCTGAAATGCAGTGCTACGGTGCTAATAAACGGCGGAATATTGCAAATTGATGCCTATGATGACGGTATACATTCTGATTCCGATGTGGGTATGGGTGACGGAGAAGTGCAAATTGCTTCGGGTGATGATGGTATTCACGCCGAAAGTATGCTTGAAATTGCGGGCGGAAGCCTTTCGATTTCTAAGAGCTATGAAGGATTGGAAGCGTATAAGATCTATATCAAGGGCGGAAATATCTCGCTTGTTTCCGTGGATGACGGCTTAAACGCTTCGGATGGCAACGGTTCTATGGGTGGTTTTGGCGGAATGATGGGCGGAATGGGCGGCAGCGAAGCATATCTGCAGATCAGCGGCGGGTATTTGTTCGTAAATGCCGGTGGAGACGGTTTAGATTCTAATGGAAATTTCGATTTCACGGGCGGTATTGTGTTGGTATCCGGCCCTACCAACAGCGGAAACGGTGCGCTTGACTATGGCGAAGGTTGCAGTGCCAATGTCAGCGGCGGTGTTTTGATCGCTGTAGGTTCTATGGGTATGGCAGAAAACTTCCGCAGCGCCACAGGGCAGGGATCTGTGTTGGTCAGCACAGGGTCATGTTCGGCGTGGACTAATATTGCGGTGTGTGATGCAAATGGTAAAGTCATTGCGTCTTTTACGCCGCCTAAGTCTTATCAGTGTGCAGTGATCACCGCACCGGGTATTGTGCAAGGAGGCACCTATACGATATACACGGGGGGAAGTGTTGATCATGCAAACGGCAATGGGTTTGCTGAAAATAGTACTCTTTTGGGCGGTAATAAGATTGCAACTGTGGAAATGACCTCTTTGATTTTCGAATCAGGAAGCGGCATGGGCGGCGGTATGCCCCCCCCAAGCGGCGGCGGTATGCGTCCCGACAGAAGATGAATACAAAACGCAGATGTAAATTGGGGCATCTGCTTTTTGTATGGTGTTTTTAACTAGATTATAGAGCGTATATTTGTATATATTCCCAAAAATCAGATTCCTTTTTGGGAGGGGTTGCGATTTTTAAAAAGTTTTGCTACAATAAAGAAAATGAATTGGATAAGCTTGAAAGGAGAATTGGACAATGAAAAGAGCTTTATCGGTTTTAATTGCGATTTTGATGGTCGTTTCACTGATTCCGGGGGTTGTATTTACTTCCGGAGCTGAGGAAACGCAAAAGTTAGTAACGCAGGGATTGGTTTCCCGATATGACGGCAACATGAACACACGTAAAGGTCATGATGCCAATGCCACGGTATGGGAGGATCTGGCGGGCTCCAATGATATTACCGTTGCCAAAAATGCTTCCGCTTATTTTACCGAGACAGCATTTCATGTTTCGAAAAAGCAGTTCACCATGCCTAAAGCACTGTTGGATGTGATCAACGGAAACGCTTTTACCGTGGAACTGGTTATCGGAGAATTCATTCCGCAGGGAAGCTCGTATTCTACACTTATGTGTAACGATAAAAATGACAATTTTGCGTTGTTTTTGCGCAATGCAGGGGATTACATCGAAGTTAAAACCAATACCAACGCTCGTCCCAAAGTGCCGGGCGGAAAGGAATACTTTGCAAATTCCACTATTACCGTTACATTTGAGGTAGGCAAGTCTTGTACTTTGTATGTGGATGGCGTACAAATTGGCAAGACCAGCGTCACGAAAGCTGTGGGTGCGGACGGCAATCTGATTTTCGGACATGCGGGATCTACCAAGCTGCATACAACGGATTTTAAGGGAATGCGTTTTTATAACCGCGCCTTAACCGAAGCAGAAGTAATGCAGAATGCCAAGGCGGATAAGAATTTTGATGAAAATTATGTTCCGCCCATGCCTTTTGTGGATGTGAAGCAGCCCCAAACCAACATTATCGGCGACATTGCCTTGATTGAAGAATTGAAGAGCGAAGAACAGTTGAATAAATATGCCGATGCGGAAATTCTGCCTGCAACTGTTATTTTTTCTGTGAATGAAAAAATGGAAGTGCTTAACGAAACAGGCGCGTCCATGGGAGCAGTCAATGATGTTTTAGCAAAATTAGAGGGCATTATACCCGCATTCCGTCCGCTGGATGCCAAGGCAGGCGTGGCACTTACGGAATATGTAACTGAGGTGAAAATGCAGGATGCTTTTGTTGTAAGTGCCGATTCTGCGATTATCAAAGCGGTGCGCGATGCATATCCGCTTTTGCGCGGCGTATTGGATTTGACCAAAACATATGAGAATAAGACCCCCGATGAAGATACCGTGATTGCTATCCGTAAAGCGGTGAACACTGCCCCCTGCCGCATTGCAATGCTTCCCGCAAGCTTTTCGGATGCCGAAGTGATCAATCGGCTGAATAATTATCAAGTGACCACATGGCTGGTATCGGCAGGGACTGATGCCGAAGCGGGGATTTTGACCGAATTGCTGTCGGGTGCTTACGGTATTATTACCACTGACAGTGGTCTTGTTTGGAGTGTGGCCAACAACCGCCTTTTGGCCAACACGATGACCCGTATTCCTTTGAATATCGGTCACCGCGGTTATCCCGGCGGCAGCTTCCCCGAAAACTCTTTGGAAGGGGCTAGAGAAGCCTATGAAAATGGAGCCAATGCCATTGAGGTGGATATTTATCTCACCAAGGATGGAAAATTGGCAGTTTGTCATAATGCCACAACCGATGCAATGTTTGACAAGAATCTGACCATTGAAAATTCCAAAATGTCCGAATTGCGGGAACTGAAATTCAAGGGCTTTGAGGATCAGAATTACCGTATGCCCATTTTGGATGAGTTCTTTATGGAGTTCAAGGGCAAGGATGTCATTATTGTGGTGGAGATCAAGAGCTCTAAGAACGAGATCGTTTCTGTTTTGAAGGAAGCGATTGATAAGTATGATGTTTACGATCAGTGCTATATTATTACATTTAGCCGTACGGGTATTTTTGAAGAATTGATGGATGTTCTGCCCGAGATGCCGGTTGGTTATCTTACCGACAGTACCAATAGTTTATCGGGCCCCGATGCGCTGAAAGCACCGCTTTCGTCGATTCAGAAATACAATACCACTTATAATCCCAGTCGTAGCGGTTACACTGCGGAATTTACTCGTCTTTCGGTACTGCGCGGCATGATGACCAATCCTTGGACCATCAATAGTGAATCTGAGATCTATACTTTTCTATCCTACGGTCATAGCAGTATTACCACCAATTACTGCAACTTTATCGGTGCGTTGAAAAAGAAAATTGTTCTTTCTGTGGAAGACGGAACCAAAGTAGAACCCGGCAGTGAACTTGCCTATACCGTGACTGCCACAACCTGGGCAAGAGCCGAAATGAATGTGACAGGGGCATGCAAACTGGAAATTCTGGAGGGCGAGGATCTGGTCAAGATCCAAGGCGGAAAACTGACCTTTGGAGAAAACGAAGGAAAGGTTGTTCTGCTTGCTTCCTATACTGCCAAAATGGGTGAAGAGACCTACACGCTTTATGAACAGCCCGTGGAAATTACCATTGAAAAGCCAAAGGCTCCCACATCGGAAGAAAATATCGACAAAGAATTGCCTCCCGATAATTTCACAGGTCCTTTCGACGGCCCTATGGGAAATGTGCTGTTGATCGGTTTAGCCGCAGTTGCAGCGGCGATTGTTGGCGCGGTAGTTATCGCGGTGATTTTGAAAAAGAAAAAACACTGATAAATCCAAAACGCTCGCGGTCGAATGACCGTGAGCGTTTTATCTTAGAAACATATTATTATTTGCGGATCATCGGGTGAAAGAATGGTATACCTTCCAAAACGGCAGCCGATGACGGAAAATTGCGCGCTTGCGGTATAGACGGCGTTTACTTTTTGCTGTCCTGGAAAGGACGGCAGAGGATACTTATCTATGGGAGGAGAGGATAAAAAGAGCAAGTGATCCACACCCGAAAGATCGATTGCACCAATCCCATCCAGTTCAAAGATGGCAGGATCGGCGGCAAGCACACGGCTGTTTTCATAACGAATCTCAATGGCTTGGGCAGGATGCTCGGAACGGGAAAGCAGTTCGGTATGTACCTTTAATGCAAACCCCGAAACAGATATGACCTCTTCTTGTTCGAAAAACACGGTTTGGGTGTTTTGCTTTGCGGCAATTTGCGAAATGGAAGATGCAAGAGATGATTCTTCCTCATTTGCAGGCTTTGGCAGATAGATCGTTTCCAAATAGGTGTTTTCCGAGAGGTATCGGACAAATGCTGGGGTGATATTATGATAATGGGTTAAGAGCAAATAATCAATACCTGTTTCATTTAGTGTTTTTGCAGTTTGGGAAAGAGCGGTATAAGCACTTTGTCCCGATGCATTCCCGGTTTCGATCAGCAGTACGCTGTTTGCGTCTTTCATCAGCAGTGTATCGCGCTTTCCGTCGTAACCGTAAGACAGCTCGGCATTTCCTATTAAAGAGAAGGGAAGGCTGATCCAAAGCGAGAGCGAAAGGGCAAGGATGGAAATGCCAATGGCATGTTTGACGCGTAAACGGCGAAGAATCGGTATCATAAGCAGAATGAGCGCAATCAATATCAAAATAATAGGAGGAATCGGACAGTACAGGTCTTTGCAGTATTTGCCAAGCGTTCCGATTTGCTTGATAACGGCGCAGATAAATTCAATGATACCGCCAATGGCGCGGGGGAGAAAGGGAAGAAATGTTACGAAATAGAAGACGGGAAGCAGGTAAAGCAGTGCGGTGATCAAAGGAACAAAAACGATATTACCAAGGGGCGAAATAAGGGATACACTGCCAAAATGGTAATACATGACAGGCAGAGTGAAAACTGTGGCGGAAAGGGTGAGTATGTATTGCGCAAATAAGAATTTACCAAACCGATATAGCAGGGATTTCTTGGAGGAGGCTTGTTTGTATAACAATGGATACAGCAGAAGAATACCAAGGGTAGATAGTGCTGAAAGCTGAAGAGAAAGAGAGAAGATCAAATAGGGTTGAATGATCAAAATGGCTGTCACCGATAGCAGCAGAGATCGTATACCGATGGCACGCTCACCTGCGGTATGAGAGACCAAAAGACAAATAGACATCAGTGCGGCGCGCAGAATGGAAGGCGTGAAACCGCAAATGCCGCTATACAGAAGAATCACGGCAATGGCGATGAGCATACGCGGCACTTTTTTGACCCGCAGTTTTCCCAACAGCAAAAGCACGCCTGTCAAAAGCACTGTGAGGTGCATGCCGCTGACAGCTAGCGTATGGGAAATGCCAAGGGTACGGAAATCTCTGATCAGTGTATCGGGCAAAGCCTCGCTTTGACCAAGCAAAAGCGCATTTGCCATTGCGGCAGAATCAGAATTTAAATTGCCGTCCATTTGCTTTTTGATATTGGCAGATACGCGATACATAAACGCCGCAGGGGTTTGCACGTAATTATCTTGCAAAGTCAGCTCTGTTACCGAAGCACAACATACAATGTTTTCGTCTGCATATGAATTATTCGGGAGCTTATCTATATCAAAGCTGATTTTTGCCGTGAAATAACGGTAGGGATCAGGTGAGGTGAGATGGGTGCGCAAAAGCAATAACCGGAAACTGCACTCTTCTCCATTCACGGCAGTGACAGCTACCTTTGTGTTCCCATATAAGCTGTTGTTTCCTTCTTCAATGGCATAACCGTTGATTACGCACTCGGCTTCTTTGGTAACAAGTTCTCTTGGCAGTGTGTTGCGCACATGGCCGGTATAGTAACATGACCAAAGCGTTATCAGTGCGAATAGGATCGAAAATACGAAACTCTTTCGTATCGGACGAAGTTTGCGTCCTATAGAAAGAAAAGAGAGCAGAATGAGCAGTGTGCCGATGATTCCAAAGGCAATTCCCGTAATGATAAGCTGTGTGACGGATGCTTTGGCGCACAGCAATACAACAATGACAGATACAGCGCAGGCGGTACTGAGCGGATCTCGACGAATGCGATTTAGCATAATGAATTTTACCGTTTGGCGCGCAGAATGCTTTTGGTGGTCTGAATAACCAGCGATAAAGCCTCCAGTTCATCGGCGGTGCAGTCAGAGAGCAAAGAATCAATGGCTTTGATGGAAATATGTGAACTTACTTTGAGATTTCCGTAGATCAGTTCATCCGAAGTTACCTCCAATGCATTGGCGATGCTGACTAGGGTGGCAAGACTTAATTTAGTCGCCGCTCTTTCAATGTGGGAAATATTAGAAGGCTCAATACCGGATTTTTCGGCAAGCATTGCCTGGGTCCAATTTTTATTCTTTCTGCACTCACGGATACGATCTCCGATGATCTTATAATCCAGTTCCATACGCTACCTCGTTTTTTCCATAATTTTCATATAAATTATTATATATCCGATTCGGATATCTTGAAAGGATTTAAATGTCCTTTTCGGATATATAATAACTTAATTGTCGAAAAAAGACGAGAATAGCAGTAAAAAGCGCGTCACTTTGCCGTGACGCGCTTACACTGGGTATGATTACATATTCTCTATTCTGATGATAACGCCATTCATAGCATCTACGAGAGCTACATATTCTTTGGCTTCAATTTCGAAATAAAATGAATATGTCATGGGAAGACTGCTTTCCATATTGTTAAATCGTTTCATCAAAATGTTTGCATTTTTGGCATTAGCACCCAATTCTTCGCACACGAAGGTCCAAGCTTCTTCCGTGGTGAAATTGGGGGTGGCTACATCTGCTCCGGGGGCTTTTCCGGTGAGTGCGTTGACATATACAACATAGGTGCTGGAAGTATAATTATTTTCATCAATAATATGCTCTTCTTTAAATTGAATCTGATAGCAAACTTCGCCTCTTGATACGATGATAGAAATGTGAGGCTCAGCGCACAAATCTTCCAAGGTTATGTTTCGCCAATTGAGAGCAATTTCCAGTGCCTTTTCTTCGCCGATATAAATATTTTCATCATCAGGCTCGGTAGCCGATGCATTCATAATATTGTTCAGTTCGGTAATGGACAGCTTGGCATATTGGGAAAATTCTTTGGCGGGATTGATTATAACAATCTTTTGAATCAATTTAGCCTTTCCAAGGGAAATACCGTTTGTTTGTGCCAATTCTGCCAGTTCTGTATCTTCGCTTGAGATGGTTTGACTGATGACAGATCCCTTGATTTCCTCTGTGTCGATTTTGGCAGTGATTTTGGCAGACAGTTTATCTTTGATGTAGTTTTCCTCATCCTCATTCTTGCTTTCAACGCTTACAAGAACGGAACTAGTGATTTCATTGATAAAACCGTTTTGAAGCATGGAATCAATCAGAGCATTGACAGTCACTTCCAGACTGCTGTCTTCAAATTGCATATCGCCTATTACCAATTCGGCATCTTTGTTGAGAGCTATTACATCCAGTACCTTTTCTTCTTTATTTGCCTTGATTTCAAGACTGGGATTTACATCCAACATGACGGTTGTGGCAACAACTGTATCTTTGGAGGAGGTGATTTGGTTATTGTTAGGGGGCGTATTGGGTGCCACAGGAGATGTGAAAGCCGCATATCCTGCAACACAACCAATGATCATAGCAAAGCACGCAGCAGCGGTAACGATAGACTTTTGGAATTTTGTGAATTTCTTTTCCGTTGTCATGGTAATGATCCTTCCTTTCTCGTTTTCACATTCGGTAAGGATGGAATCCATAAGATCGGGGGTTGCGTTTTGGAAAGCCCCCTGTAGGGTACTTTCGATTTTTGTGTTTTGTTGTTTCATGTTTGCCATCCTTTCAATTGAGCATTTTGCGCATCTTTTTCAGTGCGCGATTATATTTTGAGAGTACGGTGGGAAGGGCAAGATCCAAAAGCTTGGCAATTTCACGGTGCTTTATGCCTGCCACGGCATGCAAGATCACGATCTGCCGCTCTTCACCGGTAAGTCGATTCAGACAGCCTTCGATCACAAGCTTATCTTCCGTCGATACCCCTTCGGGGGCGGCAAGGGAAAAGGCAAGATCTTCAAGCGGGGTATCTGCTGTCTTTTTGCGTTGCCTTAACTGCATCAGGCACAAATTTTTGGCGATGGTCAAAATCCATGCCATGGGATTTCCGCGGGGGCAGTATCCGGATGCTTGCCGATAAACGGTAACAAAAGTGTCCTGTAACACGTCCTTTGCGTCTTCCTCATTTCTCAAAATCGAAAGAGCGAAGCTGTAAACAGCGGCGCTTGTCAGCGTATAGAGCTTTGACAGCGCATTTTTGTCATCGCAAGCGATGGCAGATAGCAGACTGTCAAGTTCTGATTTGCCGTTGTCTGTTTTTAGATATGTTGAGCTCAAACACACAAGAAACATACATCATCGTCCTTTCATTTACTAAATGCACGGGGAAAGCGTTTTATTGCAGCGGGTTTATAAAAAATTAGAAACTCCCGCAAAATTTGCGAGAGTTTCGTGTGTCTATGCGTCCGATCATACAATTTTGCCCGCTTTTTCTCTTGGCTAAGCATGCCGAAAGAGAAAAAGCTTGGCAAAAAGAGAAGCGGCGAGGGGAGGTTTGCGCTCTGCAAAGCGCAACCAAAGGCGGCGCCTTTGGAATCCGCAAGCTTTTGAAAAAGCTTGACCAAAACTTTTATAAATGATTGCTACATCTTATTTCAATCCCAGAATTTCAAGGGCGGCTTCGCGCATTTTGAATTTCTGTACCTTACCGGCGGCGTTCATGGGGAAGGTGTCGGTGAAGTAGATGTATCGAGGGCACTTGTGGCGCGCCATATGAGAAAGGGCGTATTCCTTCATTTCTTCCACAGATGAGGTTTCGCCTTCCTTCAGCACGATCCATGCCATGGCTTCTTCGCCGTACTGCTTGTCGGGGACACCGATGACCTGTACATCGCTGATCTTGGGATGGGTCAGGTAGAATTCTTCAATTTCCTTGGGATATAGGTTTTCGCCGCCGCGGATGATCATATCCTTTAAGCGTCCTGTGATCACGTAAAGTCCCTTTTCGTTGCGGCAGGCAAGGTCGCCCGAGTGGAGCCATCCGTCGCGGTCGATGGTGCCGATGGTGGCGTTGGGCATCTTATAATAGCCCTTCATCAGGTGGTAGCCTCTTGCCACAAATTCACCGATCTCATTGTCGGCGGCATCCTCACCCGTTTCGGGATTGATGATCTTGGCTTCCACGTGGGGGAAGTGGTGGCCGACGGTTTCCACACGGTCATCCAGCGGGTCGTTGACATCCGACATGGTGGAGCCGGGAGAGGATTCGGTCTGACCGTATACCGATATGATCTCGGTCATGTTCATTTTCTCAGCGGCAAGACGCATGAGTTCGGGGGGGCAGCCTGCCCCTGCCATGATACCGGTGCGGATATAAGAGAAGTCGGTCTTGGAAAAATCTTCGTGGTTCATCATGGCAATGAACATGGTGGGAACGCCATTGAAGCAGGTAATTCGCTCCTCGTTGATGCAGGCAAGGGAGGATTTGGGGGAGAAATAGGGGATGGGGCAGAGAGTACCGCCGTGGGTCATGGTAGAGGTCATGGAAAGCACCATGCCGAAGCAGTGGAACATAGGCACCTGGATCATCATACGGTCAGCAGTAGAAAGATCCATGCGGTCGCCGATGCATTTACCGTTGTTGACCACCGAATAGTGGGTCAGCATAACGCCCTTGGGGAAGCCTGTTGTTCCTGAGGTATACTGCATATTGCAAACGTCATGGATGCTGACCTTTTCTGCCATGCGGTATACTTCCTCGCGGGGAATCATGCCGCTGCGTGCCATGGCATCTTCCCAAGTGAGGCATCCCTGCTGGCGGTAGCCCACTGTGATGATGTTGCGCAGGAAGGGAAGACGCTTGCAGTGGAGCGGTTCACCGGGCTTGGTACTTTTGAGTTCGGGGCAGAGCTCAGAAATGATTTCGCGATAATTGGAGTCCTTGCAGCTCTCGATCAGTACCAGCGTATGGGTATCCGATTGACGGAGCAGGTATTCTGCTTCGTGTACCTTGTAGGCGGTGTTCACGGTAACCAGAATGGCACCGATCTTAGTGGTTGCCCAGAAGGTAATGAACCACTGGGGAACATTGGTAGTCCAAATGGCGACCTTACTGCCCGCCTTTACGCCAAGCGAGATCAAGGCGGCGGCGCATTCGTCTACGTCGTCACGGAACTGGGAGTAGGTACGCGTGTAGTCGAGGGTAGTATATTTAAAGGCGAGCTGATCGGGGAATGCCTCAACTTGGGCATCCAGTACTTCGGAGAATGTTTTTTCAATCAGCTCATGCTGTTTCCAAAGATAGCGTCCTGTTTTGGCACGATTGTAGAAGAAGGGTTTGGAAACCTTGTATTCCGCGTCAAAACGGGAGAGGTAGTGAATGAAATGCAGGGAGATCATTTCCATATCTTGAATGTCGTCGATCCAGTTCAGATCCCATTCCAGACTAAGGAATCCCGCATAGTTTACCGAGCGCAGAGCGTACATCATTTCAAAGAGAGGCAGATCGCCATCGCCGACTAAGCAGTATTCGATCTCGCCGTTTTCGTTGACGGTACTGTCCTTGATATGAACATGCTTGACATATGCACCGAGGTTTGTGATGGTCTGCTCGGCGCTTTCCTTGCCTTCGCGGAAGGTATTGTGCATATCCCAAAGAGCGCAGATGTTGTCACAGGCAAAGCTGTCCAGCATTTCGGTTAGTTTTTTAGTGTTGCTGTACATACCGCAGGTCTCTACAAGGATGATCACACCGTTTTCTTCGGCAGTGCGCAGTACTGAGGCGAGCACCTTGCGAACCGTTTCTTCATTGCCGTACTTGGCACGAACACGCACGTTTTCAATTTTCAAGGAAGCGGCGATTCCGATGGCTTTTTCAATTTCATCCACCGAAACATTCACAAGATCAGGATCGGAGATATCCGAAACAGTGTCGATGCAGGGAATGGTTAGGCCGCTTTCTACCAGTTTGCGGCGGGTGGCAGTAACCATAGCAGGATCAAACACACTGCCTTTGGCGGAAAGAATGGGGTCATTTATATCGTATAACTCAATACCCTGGAATTCCACATCGCGGGCGAGCTGTTGAAAACTATCCCAGTTGTACCCCGTGAGGGCTCTGGTTGAAAAGGAGAGTTTCATTTTTTAGATACCTCCGTCAGATTTTTTCTTCATAGGCGATCTTGTTGATCGCGGCAAGATAAGCGTATAAAGAGGCGCTGATAATATCGGTGGAAACGCCGGTGCCGGAATACAGTTTTCCGCCTGCGCGCAGGCGAATGAGGGCTGTACCCATGGCTTCTTTGCCTTCGGTGACAGACTGCACCTGGAAATCGTCCAGTTCATAGCGGCTGCCCACGATTTGTTCGATGGCAAGGAAGGCGGCATCAATGGGGCCATCCCCTTTGGCAAGTCCGGTTTGTTCGGTTCCGTTTTTTTCGGTGATGATGGTGGCAGTAGCACCGAACTGACTGCCGTTGGTGATGACAAAGTTGATAAGTTTGTAGGTGGGGGGCACTTGCAGAGCAACCGCCGCTACGATGGCTTCCAATTCCTTGGTGCCTATTTTCTTGCTGGATGCGGCGCGGGCAAAGGAATCGTATACCTTTTGGTTGTCTTCGTCGGAGAGATCATAGCCCAGCTGACGCACTGCCTTGGCAATGGTGTCGGCGCTGTCATTGCGGTCGAAGTAAACTCCTTCACTGCCTCCTCTTGCGATAACAGGGGCAACGGTGGCGTGCTGTTCGCGCAGAATATTGCGGATCTGATCGACTGTGCGATGCAGTTCGGTAACAGGGGTTGCCGAAGAAATGTGCATACTGTCACCGCGGTTTGCGATGATGGCAAGGATGGATTCCACAGAGGAAGCGGCATCGCCCTGGCAGGCAACCTCAATACCCGAAGCGCCGGCCTTTACTGCGGCAATGGCACAAGCGGCAGAAAGCCCCAGCGTATTCATGCAGCGAACGGTCAAGGTCTTGTTTTTGAGGGTGGGAATCTGCTCACGCAGTGCGGTGACAATGTGTGCCATTTCATCCGGCAGAGATGTACCCGCAGTGTCGCAGATCGTGATGGAGGTTGCCCCTGCTTCCAGTGCGGTGGTTACTGTTTGCACAAGATAGTCAAAGGAGGCACGGGTGGCGTCTTCTGCGGTAAAGTTGACATTAGGACAAAGGCTTGCGGCATAGGAGACCAGTTCCTTGATCTTTTCGGGCATTTTGGCAGGCTTGATATGGCAGATATATTCCATTTGCACTGCCGAAATGGGCAGGGAAACGGTCAATTGGGGTTTTCTTGCCAAAGAAATTGCCTTCCATGCTTCATCAATGGAAGCCTTGGTCATGCCTACGGTCAGGGCAGTGGCGCTGTTTTTCAGAACCCCCGCAATGGTACGCACCAACAGAGCTTCTGTCTTGGAGCCGTTGATCTGCGGAAGCATAATGGCAGATATGTTCAGTCCATCCAATTTCTTTGCGATCTCGATGGTTTCTTTAAAAGTAAGTGTGTGCTGTTTGCCGTTTGCGGCGGCAGACAGGGTTACGTCGGTGAGTTGAATGATCGACATACTGTTTCTCCTTTTATAAAATAAAAAAACCTCGGAGCAATCCTTGCTCCGGGGACGATAGTATCGCGGTACCACCCCGGTTACTGTAAAACAGTCACCTTCGTCCGAATTCCAACAAATTCGTTGCCATGATAACGGGGCAATCCGTAATGTCTTACTGAGAGTTCGGACATTCCGCTCCGGAACGAGTTTGTACAGTCCTCTTACACCGACTTACACCAACCGTCGGCTCTCTGCGCTAAGCGGTACGATACATAATTCCATCTATGCGTTTGCCTTGTCAGTATAGCACTCCCGCTTTGATTTGTCAAGATATTTTTGAAAAAAAGTATCTGTGGCAGATGAATTTGTAAAAATTATTTATAATTCGGTTATATTTGTTTTGCGGGGAAATTTACGCCTCTCGGTGAGAGAGCTTTTCTTGTTTGAATGCACAAAAATCCCCCCCTGCTGCTTGTACAAAAGGTAGAAATTTTCCTGCGGTTGCATTTTTTAACAAATAGTTTTCAAAAAACACCTTTAGATGTGTTATAATGAAAATGTATAAATAGAGTTAGGGAGGGAATGCCCGTGGAAAGTGATATCTTCAGTTAAAACAATATTTTGCAATCATCCGTAAAAAAAGAAAGGATATGACCATGAAAAAGAAATTTTTAGCCATTCTCTTGATTTTTTGTATCCTTCTTACCGCAGGAAACGGCTTTTCGGCATTGGCACAGGACTTGGCGGCAAGTGAAAATACCGACCTTTCCATACCCGAAGAACCGATTGCAGGTGACGATATTTACAATAAGATCCATTTTTATTTCGACACCCCCGAGCACGCATATATGGATGATGCGGCTGAATTGCAATCGGCTGTGGCATCTGTCAAAAGTGATTACGCTGCATCTGCCGCCATGTCAGCCCGAAGCGGCGAGGCTACGGATGAAAACGTGTATGTAACCGTGCAGTTTGCCGCTGATTATATGGAAACTAAAGAGTATAGATCGCTGGCGGCAGATTTGGCAAACGTAAAGAGTGCCGAAGAAAGAGATCTTTTGAAGACGCGCAGAAATGCCTACTCTAAGCGTTATCACGCGGCACTGATCGAAGAGAATATGCCCCTGCTTTCGGATATTCCTTATACCGACGCACATCCCATTGACTATTCATCCTTCGTTACCCTCACCGTGCCTGCAGTACAGCTTGATACGGAAGTGCTGTCCGAAATTGCGGAAAACGAAAATATTCTGCATATTTCCTTGACCGACGGCTTTGAGGTGGTGTCGGAGTCCGATACCGATACCGATCCTACCATGAACAATTCTTCCAAAACCGGCTGGCTGGATGTACTGGAATGTATTGGCGCCAAAAACATTGTGCAAAATGCGACTTACACAGGGGATGGCATTAAAGTTGGGATTTATGAAAGTACTACTATCCAGATTGATTCTCGTCCTTATACATATGCCAATATTTGCGATACTGCAAACCCTAATTTGGTTCAATTTGTTACTGATAATAGATTAACTGTTAGACCAAATGCAGGAGAAGGTTTTCCAGGGTATGATTATACAGGAGTGACCCATGCCACAGCGATTGCCTCAATTTTGGCACTAATGTTACCCGATGCCGAGTTCTATTTTGCTCATTTACCTCCAAATACGATAGGACAGAGAATTGAAGGTGTTGCTTGGTTCATTGAACAGGGCTGTGATATAGTCAACTGCAGTATTGGTATTGGCAGCACCGGATACAGATACGATGTGGATGCGGTATATGATTACCAAATATATACCAGTCTGATCACGGTGGTGAAATCTGCCGGAAATACAACACGACATCCGAATCAGCATGTCACCTCACCCGGATACGGTTATAACGTAATAACGGTGGGCG
>SVRY01000006.1 GCA_015064585.1 Oscillospiraceae bacterium | reverse complement strand
TGTTTGTAACAGTGACAGTCACCGTACCATGCTTCAATGCTTCGATATTACCTTCCTCGTCCACATATACGATTTCGGGATCGGAGCTTTCGTAGGTAAGTGTGGTATCGTCCTCGTCAAATACGGGGACAAAGACCGCATTGATCTTTCCGTTCTCGCCCTCTTCCAGGGTGATCTCTTCCTTTTCAAGGGTGATTCCTGCATTTTCATTGGGTTTCTCGGTTACTGTTACCGTACAAGTCTTACTGAATGTACCGTCGCTGTTTGTAACAGTGACAGTCACCGTACCATGCTTCAATGCTTCGATATTACCTTCCTCGTCCACATATACGATTTCGGGATCGGAGCTTTCGTAGGTAAGTGTGGTATCGTCCTCGTCAAATACGGGAACAAAAACCGCATTGATCTTTCCGTTCTCGCCCTCTTCCAGGGTGATCTCTTCCTTTTCAAGGGTGATTCCTGCGTTTTCGTTGGGTCTGTTGGAAACAGTTACAACACATGTTGCAGTAAATTCACCATTCAAATTTACAACCGTGATAATCGCACTGCCAATTTCTTTGGCAAATACCAGCCCTGTTCCGTCCACAATAACAGCAGATCCGGAAACGGAATAGAATAGCAAACGACTGTCATTATCAAAAACAGGAATAAACTCAGCTTCCAATTGGAAGGATTCTCCAATATACAAGGTAAGTTCAGATCTATTTAATGTAATACCCGCATTTTGATCCGGTTTTTCGGCAACCGTCACGGTACACATCGCACTAAATGTACCGTCACTGTTTGTAACAGTAATGGTCACTGTGCCGTACTTCAGCGCTTCAATATTTCCTTCTTCGTCCACATATACGATCTCGGGATCGGAGCTTTCGTAGATAAGAGTAGTATCGTCATCATCAAATACGGGTACATAAATTGCGTTGATCTTTCCGCTTTCGCCCTCTTCCAAGGAAATCTCTTGCTTGTCAAGGGTGATTCCCGCATTTTCATCTGCCTTTTCGGTAACTGTCACTGTGCACGTTGCACTAAATGTACCGTCGCCGTTTGTAACGGTAATGATCACTGTACCGTACTTGATTGCTACGATATTTCCTTCTTCATCCACATATACGATCTCGGGATCGGAGCTTTCGTAGGTAAGCGTGGTATCATCATCGTCATATACAGGAATAAAAGTAACAGGAATTTCAACCTTATCCCCTTCCTGTACAGTAATTTCTTCTTTATCAATTACGATACCTGCATTGGGATCCGGCAACTCAATAACAGTGATTTCGCAAGAAACACTAAAGGTTCCGTCGCTGTTTTTAACGGTAATGATTACTGTACCGTGCTTCAATGCTCTTATATTGCCTTCTTCATCCACATATACGATTTCGGGATTTGAACTTTCATAGATAAGCGTGATATCATCCGCATCATAAACGGGAATAAAGGTAGCATGAAGCGAATCTTCTTCTCCCTCATCAAGGGTGATTTTGTCTTTATCCAGAGTAATACCTGCATTGGGATCCGGCAACTCAATAACCGTCACCTTACAGATCTTACTAAACTCACCATTTACATTGCGAACAGTAATCGTCACCGTTCCGGGCTTTTTCGCAATGAGGTTGCCTTCATTATCCACATAGACAATTTCGGGATCCGAGCTTTCATAAGAAAGAGTGCGGTCGTCCTCGTCATATACGGGAACAAAGGTCGCGTTGATCTTTCCATCCTCGCCTTCATTCAGCGAAATTTCATCTTTTTCAAGTGTGATGCCGGCATTATCATCCGGCTTTTCAGTGACAACGACCGTACAAGCTGCATCAAATTTACCGTCTTTATTGCGAACCGTAATAATCGCTGTACCGGGCTTCAGTGCTGTAATATTACCGTTACTGTCCACAAAAACAATATCAGGTTCAGAACTGCGATACACAAGCGAGGTATCATCCTCATCGTATACAGGAATAAAGGTTGCGTTAACATTTCCCTGTGCGCCTTCTTCCAACGTGATCTCATCTTTTTCAAAAATAATACCTGCATTGGGATCCGGCTTTTCAGTTACGGTTACGATACAAATAGCACTGAATTTACCGTCGCTGTTGGTGATCATCACTACAGTGGCACCGTATCGCACCGCTTTTATGTTCCCGTCTTTGTCAACCGTAACAATTCTGGGATCCAAACTGGTGAATGTAAGAGTCAAGTTATCCGCGTCAAATACAGGAATGAAGGATGCGGTAAGCTTGTCTGTCTGACCTTCTTCCAAAACAATAGAACTCTTATCCAGAATAATACCTGCATTGGGATCCGGCTTTTCGGTAGCTGTGACTGTACATACAGCAATAAACTGATTATTGCTGTTTGTTACAGTAATTTCTACTGTACCGTATTTGAGGGCTTTGATATTACCGCTTTGGTCTACCGTTACAATTTGCGGGTTCGAACTGATGTAGATCAAAGTAGTATCATCTGTTTCAAACATGGGAATAAAGGTCGCTATGATCTTATTGGTGCCGCCTTCTTCCAATGTAATAGAGTTTCTATCAAGAGTAATACCGGCACCTGGGTTCGGCAGGCGTTCTGTCACCGTTACTTCGATTGTTGCACTATACTCACCGGTAATATTTTTAACCGTAATGGTTGTTGTTCCGACTTTGAGTGCGGTAAGCAAACCATCCTCAACCTTTACATATTCGCCATCAACAGTATAAATAAGTTCGGTGCTATCCCCCACACGGGTAGGCACAAAAATGATATCAAGATATGTCTGCTTCCCTTCTTCCACAGTCACACTGGGATTGTTTACTGTGATACCGGGATTCTTATTGAGTTTGCCTAGGATGGTCAAAACACAGGTTTTCATATAACTGCCGTCTTCATTCTGAATGGTAACAACGGCAGTACCCGGCTTGAGCGCTGTTACAGCACCGGTGATACCCAGTTGGATGCAGTCTGAATCGGTACTAAAATACAACACCTTACTGTCAGTGGCATATGGGGGAATAAAGGTAGCTTGAATCGCCACTGCATCTCCCACAGTAAGCGTGATCGTGGGGCTTACAGTAATGCCCGCATTGGGATTCTTAGGCGGTTTGATGTCCACAATAACTTCTCTGCCGCCGATATATTCGGGAATGGTGGGGTACGGTTCAGTGGCAGACACATATCCGGTCACCATGCAGTAAATTCCGGAAAGTTCATAGATGAATTCGCCGGGCTTGCCTTCTTCTTCCCACCATGCATACAAGCGCAGGCTGCTGCCGTACTGTTCCATCAGATCCACTGTAATACCCGTTACGGGAATTGTCAATTTATCATCTGCAAACCACCCGCCAAAGGTATATCCCTTTCTTGTGGGTGTGGGCAATGCCGAGCCTACGGGCAAAATTTGCGTCTGCGGCAGAATCGTACCACCGTTGCCGATCATGGTACAGGAAATGCTTCCCATATCCGAAGTCTCCCATTTTGCGGTGAGCTTCAAGCCTGCCAAGCGGTTCCAAACGCCCGTCGACTCAAATAACTCATCGCCGTTATACCAACCTTTAAATACATATCCGGCGCGATTGGGAATGGGAAATTCATAAGCAATACCATAACGAACAGAAACGGTAGTTTCTTCCAGCGTTCCGCCGGCAGGATCAAGCGTTACCGTGAACGAACTGTAATCCCACATTGCGGTCAAATTCACATCCGATGCTGTTTCCCAAACACCGTCGGCATAGGTAGTCGAGCCGCTCTGCCAACCAAGAAACTCGTAGCCGCTACGAGAAGGGATTGCCAATTTTACATCACTGCCGTAGGTAACCGTCTGGGTCAAGGGAGAAACATAGCCGCCGTTGGCATCGTAAGTAATTGTATATGTGTTGGCTTTCCAGTTTGCTTTGATGGTGATGTCCTCGGTAATCGGGGTAGTAAAATTAAAACTCCAAGTACCGTTGAAGGTATACCCGGTTTTTTCAGGTTTTTCCTTCGGCAAAACCGCCATACCGCCTTCTTCGATTTGCTGTGTTTCGGTCAGATTCTCAAAAGAAACCGTAAACAGTTTGCGACGGTAAATAGACAGCTTATAAATTTCAAACAATCCTGCATCATCTGTACAAAGAATATAATAGGTGTTCTCACCTTCGCTCAACTGTACAGTCTTACTGGCAATGGTAGAACTTCCTGTAAACTCAATATCAAGAGAAAGTTCCCAATCCACGCCATCTTTCACCTGAACATACTTATATAAATACAATAGTTCGGTTGCATTTCCGACAGTCATCGAAAAATGGTGATCGTCATTGGTTTGTTCAAGTTCAAACGCATCTGATTCCTTGATCTCGATTACTGAATCCAAATCGGGCGTAGTTCCCGGCGTGGTGCCTCCCTGCGAATCGTTTGGATCGTTCACCAAATTATTCGGCTCCTTTTCCCCGCCGCAGGATACCAATATCACGACCGTTATCAGCACCAGTACTGCCACTGCTATCAGCACAGACAAAATCAATTTCTTTTTTTGATTCATCAGTGCTAAAACTTTTTGCATATCTATTTTCATATGTAAACCTCCATACTGTTCCATTGAACAAAGAATTTTCGGCTTCCAAGGACAAATATACCTGCCCTATTTTAACGTTTATCATTATAGCATAAAATTGTGTACATTTCAAGAACAAATCTTAAACCTTTTTCATTTATCTGTATTTTCTCTGCTTGCATTTTGGGAAAATCTGTAGTATACTGTCATTGTAACTACAATACTTGGGAGGTTTTACCATGGCATTGATCACTTTGCGTTTTGAATCCGCATCTCTTGGCAAAAATACCACCGTCAACATCGTGCGGCCCGATGGCAACTTAAACGGCGTTTTATATCTTCTGCACGGGCTGTCCGATGATGAAAGCATCTTCCTTCGCCGTTCTTCCATCGAACGCTATGCGGAAAGAGAAAAACTGATGGTCGTTATGCCAAACGGGGATCGCTGTTTCTATACCGACACCCCCGGCTGCGGACATTATTTCAGTTTTATCACTGAAGAACTGCCTTGTGTACTGCAAAACACCTTTGCCAATTTCCCCACCAACAGAGAAAAAACCTATATAGGCGGCATTTCCATGGGGGGCTACGGATCACTGAAAGCGGCTCTTCGCTGTCCCGAAAAATACAGTTCGGTTCTCTGCCTTTCAGGCGCATTCGATATATGCGGAATGGCTGAAAATGCCTTCCTTGGAGGGAAAATTTGGTGGCAAAGTATTCTGGGCGATATTTCCAAAGTACGCGGTTCAGATGAGGACGTATTCGCCCTTGCCGAAAAACGCAAAGCCGAAGGTGCTTCCCTCCCCCGCATTACCATGTGGTGCGGCGAAAGTGACTTTATCCTGGATCACAGCCGCCGTATGCAAAAACACCTAAATGATCTCGGCTATGATATTAGCTACACAGAATCTCCCGGATCACACTGCTGGGACAGTTGGGATGAAGCGCTTCCCAAACTGCTTCCCCAAATACCCAATTGATGTATCAAATGATATAAAAATAAAGGAGGCCTTTTATGAAAAACTACGCTAAATTAGAGGAAATCTCCCTTTCTCGACTGCATATCGGCGGATGGATGAAAGAATACCTACATTTACAAAAAGAAGGTCTGACCGGTCACCTGGAAGTGGCAGGCTACCCCTTTGACCGTATCGGTTGGGATCGTTTCGCCGTGGATACCACAGACAGCGGAAATCCCGGTTGGTGGGCATATGAGCAGACCGCCTACTGGCTGGACGGCAAAGAACGCGTTGGTCAGTTACTGCGCGACCGCACGCTACGCCATAGTGCCGAAAAATCCTTTAGCTATACCATCACCCACCGCGATCCCGACGGTTATCTTGGTCCCAAGCAATTAAAAGAATCTGACGGTTGGAACCGCTGGCCCCACGTGGTATTCTTCCGTTCCCTCATGGCACGCTACCAGGCAACCGGAGACAAGCGCATTCCCGAACTCATCACCGAGCATTATTTGAACAGCCCCCACGACTATTCAAACTTCCGTGATGTCATCAATGTGGAGATCATGCTCTGGGCATATTTGCAAAACGGCAATCTTAACCTGCTTTCCCTTGCTGAAAAAAGTTATTGGGATTATAACGAACGTTGCACCGATGACAACTGTGCAAAAGCGCATCTTTCCAATAAAAAGGCGTACGCTCACGGCGTTACTTACAATGAATATGCAAAGTTGGGCGCTCTTCTCTATATTTGTACCGGCAAAAAGGAATATCTTTCCCCCACCCTCAAGGCATATAAAAAAATCGACCGTTACCAAATGCTTCCCGACGGGCTTCACTGCTCCAACGAATTTTTACTGGATAATGATGTGATGCAGACCCACGAGACCTGCGACATTGCCGACTACACCTGGGCACTGGGCTATGTACTCATGGCAACCGGCAAGGGTGAATATGCCGACAGAATCGAGCGTTGCATCCTCAATGCGGGCATCGGATCTGTCACCGAAGACTTCAAAGCCCTGCAATACTTCTCTTGTGTCAATCAACTGGTTATGGACAGCCACTCCAATCACAGCGACTTTTTTAAAGGTGACAAATGGATGTCCTACCGCCCCAATCCCGGTACCGAATGTTGCGCGGGAAATGTCAACCGCTTCTTCCCTCTTTACTGCGGCAGAATGTATATGAAAAAGGGACGTGCTCTGTCGGCAGTTTTCTATGGCGAAAGCTCGGTTGATTTCGCAGGGCTCACCATCGAACAGCACACCAACTATCCCTTTGAAGATACTGTTCGTTTCGTATTCCGCACCGATAAAGCACGCAAGCTGAATTTCGGTCTGCGCATTCCCGCATGGTGCCATGAGCCCCAAATTACAGTAAACGGTGAGAAAACAGAATTCACAGTTAAAAACGGCTTTGCCTCAGTCAACCGTATCTATACTGATGGCGATACGCTGGAACTGCATCTGCCCGCCGAACTTCATACCGTAGATTACGGTAAAAACGGTGTATACGTAGAACGCGGTCCGCTACTGTTTACCTACGGTATGCACGGTGATCGTCAAATTGACAAAAATGACCCCAAAAGCAATGACTCATTTCCTGCCTATAACATCTATCCCGATCAAAAATGGAATTATGCCCTTTCAATCGGTGAGATGACATTGGAACGTCGCACCATGAGTGGCAAACCTTGGTCAATTGAAGCCGCGCCTATGACTGTCAGCGTAAAAGTCAAAGAGGTCAAAAACTGGGATTTGCTGCGTTGCAATAAGATTCGTGCCGTACACAATCTCTATAAGCGTCCTTGGGATAGGGAAACCAAAAAAGGCGATTTTCTCTTCACCCCGCCCCTTCCCACCGACGCTTTCATGGAGAAAAACGGTCTTGGAGAAGAAGAAACCATCACGCTTGTTCCCTATGGCTGTGCCAAAGTGCGCCTGACTGTTTTCCCAAAAGCAAAATAACAGTAGAGATCCACTCGTATTGATCACCAATACGAGTGGATCTTTCTTTACTTACTGCATATCATATATGTTGTTTTGTCACTTATCTATTTTTAACAAAACGCAGGCATTCGTTTTGTGGATATAAAACAAAAGATTTAAATTTTCAAAAAAATTCAAAATTCCTCTTGACAAATGAAAATTTACTGTTATAATAAGATTAAGAATAATTCCTATTCTGAAAGGAGGAGAGTAATGACAAAGCAAAGACAGATCATATACGATATCATCTGCACTTCGGAAGAACATCTTTCGGCAGATGAGATCTATTTGGAAGCCAAATCCAAGTACCCCAGCATTGCTGTGGGAACTGTATATCGCAATCTCGGCCTGATGGTCACAGAGGGACTCATTCAAAAGATCCCCATGGATGGCGAAGCCGATCGATTTGATAAAAATCCCGCCCGCCATGCGCATGTGATTTGCGAGCAATGCCATTCCCTCTCCGATCTGCCCCTTCCCGATATTGCGGAAATCGTACGCAGAAACACGGGGGTTATTCCCACGTCCTATACACTGAATGTATATCACGTTTGCCCCAAATGCGAAAAACAAATCTAAAAAATTATATTTAAAATGTAAAAGGAGATTATTACTATGAAAAAATGGAGATGCACAATTTGCGGAGAAATCGTTGAAGGTCCTACCCCCCCTGAAAAATGCCCTCTTTGCAAACAGCCCGCTGAAAAATTTGTGGAAGTTGTAGAAGAAGCAGGCATGACCTGGGCAGCAGAACATATCGTTGGCGTCGGCAAGGAACCCGGCGTTCCTCAGGAAATTATCGACGGTCTGCGTGCTAACTTTGAAGGTGAATGCACCGAAGTTGGGATGTATCTGGCTATGGCGAGAGTTGCTCACCGCGAAGGCTATCCTGAAATCGGTCTGTACTGGGAAAAGGCAGCTTTTGAAGAAGCTGAACACGCCGCTAAATTTGCTGAACTGTTGGGCGAATGTGTATCCACCTCTACCAAAGAAAATCTGACTGTGCGCGTTGCCGCCGAAAACGGCGCTACCGCCGGCAAGTTTGAGCTTGCCAAGATGGCAAAACAGCAGGGTCTGGATGCTATCCACGATACCGTACACGAAATGGCACGCGACGAGGCCCGACACGGCAAAGCCTTCCAGGGTCTGCTGGAAAGATATTTCGGAAAGTAATTTGATTATATAGGGGCGTTGCCCCACACCCCACCAAGAACCTTTTTGAAAAAAGGTTCTTGGAACTCCCAAAACTTTACATAAGAGTTTTGGGTAAAATAACATAAAGTGAAAGGAGTTTTACTATGAAATACGTTTGCCCCTGCGGCTATGAATACGATCCCGCTGTAGGCGATCCCGAAAACGGCATCGCCCCCGGCACCAAATGGGAAGATCTTCCCGAAGCCTTCGTCTGCCCCATCTGCGGACTTGACAAGAGCGCATTTGAAGAACAGGCATAAATAAAAAACAACACACATGTTTTTCCTCCATACCTAAACAGAGCACCTTTGGTGCTCTGTTTTCTTTTTGAGTCGGCACCAAAAAATAACAAAAAGCAGAGGCACGTGCCTCCGCTTTCAAACTGTTCGAGTAAATTGGAATTGCTCATCTGATTGTAACGTAAAATTTCTAAAATCAAAATTCTCCAACAATTCGCCACTTCATGGATTTGGCAATTACGTAGGAATTATTTTTTATCGAATCCATATTTGTAAAAAACTCACTGGACCAGACAATTCGTTTAGGCTCAATGAAATCAACGAAAGTAGAGAATATGTACTCTGTGTCGCTTTTCATCTGCCATTCCAAAATATTTTCAAATTCGATTTCTACAACGGTATTAAAAATGCTTGTAACTAATATTTGAAGTGTCAGCTTTTTTTCTTCGGGACAAAAACAAAGCCCGTCTTCCGTCTTTTCTATACCGTAATACTTGTATTGAGCATCAATGATGTATCCGTCATGAAGCATATTTGTTTTCTCAAGAAAAATTTTTATATCTTCGGATGATTTAATTTCGTTATACAAAGCGCCTTTCCCTCCGTTAAATTCAAGTATATCGAACTGATTATAGCATAAAAATGTGAATTTTTCAATGCTTCCGGGTGAAATGATAAAACGCGCAAATTCTCGCCCGAACACTTCGTCTGCCCCATCTGCGGACTTGACAAGAGCGCATTTGAAGAACAGGCATAAAGATAATAGGGTTTCCTCCATACAAAAAACCAAGGCTCAGAAATGTGCCTTGGTTTCTTTTAATCTGTCCGAGAAAATTGGAATTGACAAGTTAATTGATACCTAACATCGCATTGATAGTGGTTCGCTGTTCCTCAGAAACGGTCATACTTTTTTGGTTTGTATAATCATTAAAAGTTCCACATTCAGAATGGTATCTAATATCTCGTGCTTGGGTATAGAATACAAAATCACTACCACAGTTTGAGAGGTCATTTACCCAAGAATCATTATTCAAAAGGTCAATTATATACTGCTTTTCATTTTATGTCGTCCTCTTTGTTAGAAGATATTACAGAAACGAACATGGTCCATCATCCTTTACCAAAACACCGGATTAAAATCCCGTCAAATGCACTTGGCTTGTTCGCCAAATCATCATCTCTTAGCATGCTGCGCAAGCGTTACTGCCGCCTCGATCGCATCAAGGCTCAGCACACAAATGGGTGAGGGGGGAAGTCCCTTGTTTTTATAGGTGTTATAAGCACTATCATAATCCAGATATTCCTCTACTCTTACGTAGAAATGACCCTCAGCTAACCACACACCGTACGTCAGCGACCCGGGGCTGCAAATCACTCCGCCCGTTTTCTCATCATTCAAGCGCTTATGATACTCTGCCGCCAAAGTCATATAATAGTATTCTTCTCGAATCTCCCCTATGTCACTCTCAATCAACGATGCCATCGTGACGATTTCAGCAAGGGAATAAAGAGGGGTGTAGTCCGGATAATACCTTTGCATATGTTGTTGATGGGTAGTGAGCAGATCATCACCAATCTTCTGATCAAAATAGGAAAGCATATCCAAAAGCAAATTTGTTACCGCCTCGGCGTATGCCTCCTCGGTCGGTTCATAGCTATCGTAGAAATAAAATCCCTCCAAAAAATAGCCTTCAAAGCGTTTATAGGACGGCGCATTCGTTACCGTTGGAAGCAGATCCTTAAACCAAAAATCGGTATTTGAAATATCCAATTCTTCAAAAGCCTTTTTGGCAATATCGGCATCGTTGAATCCGTGAAGCCCATAAAAGCTTGAAAGAATACTCTCCACTGTGTCTTTGCGGTGAACGTAAATCGAGTAGCGCACAGGCGCTCCTTCCTCCGCCGGGACAATACGCATATTTTTCAGCACCAAGTCACCAGGATATTCATAGCGAATTAGCCAGGTGGGATGGCTGAAGGCGATCTTCAAAAGATCTCCGCCGTCAAGTTCCCACTCATAAACAAGGAATTCCTCGGTTTCTTTACCCTTGCCTCCCAAAATCTCCGATACTTCCGCATAGCTCATTCCCAATTTTATCAGCTTTAGCTTCTCTGATACGGTAAGAGGCTGCTCTTTCCATTTCGCCAGAAAAAACCACAAGGGATAGGAAATGGGAACTTCAGATCCGTCCTCATCCCCTGCCGAAGGCTGGGTGGGCTGACTGACCGTATTGTCATCGTGTTCCTCAAAAACCGAAGGCGGGGTAGGCTGACCGACCGTATTGTCGTTGCATCCCGTCAAAACCAAGGTCAGCAGGGTAAGAAGCACCAACAGCGCCGCCACTGCCCGTTTTGTTCTTACAATACACTTATTCATCGTTTCCTCCATTTATTATTTCGTTCGGATGGATTGGCAAAACGTCAACCATATGCATTCAACTATCTTGCATAGAAATATCTGAAATCGTAGAAAAAGGCGTCTATGCTTCGTCTTTTCCGTTGATTTTCCCCCGTGGAACGCAGCGCAGCGGAAAATGGTACAGTCCGTCCTTACCTCTTCTACTATATCATACTTCCTTCTGAATGCAATTTCTTCCCAAGCGCCGATCTGAGACATGAGGGCGAAACCAAGCGGACAGAGGACAATAGATAAGAGGAATATTCCGAGGTAAATCAGATGTTTTTTCACGACTGTTCACCTTCGGACAGCTCTTTAGCATATTCCAATCCGTTATATATGAAGCCAATTGGTCCGCGGAGATCACAGCTTACTGTTTCGACAACCTCACCTTCATGCGTGAATCTGAATTCAATCGCACTACAGCCCCACGAATAGCTGCCTTTACGGTATACTGCGGATTTTTCATCGGCTCTGTAATAAGCAAAGGTATTGTCGCTTTTAAGTTCGAAGACATACTGTCCGTTGGTATAAAAATCTGCTGTTTCAGCAGGAGGTGTCACTGCGGGAGGCTTCTCTGATTGAGAAGGATCCTCCATTCCCTCGGTAAACTTGCCTGTATTGAAATATTCTTCAAGATCGGCAATAGTCATTTCTACAAAGTGATTGGAAAAATACGTTTTGCTAATCACTGACATTTCACCATCGGGGATGTTTCCACCGTTTTTATACGAATCACACGTTACGCTCTTTGCGATCACATTCACATAGTCGAGATTGAAATTATCGTATTCAACGCTAAAGGAATAGTTCTCTTGTTCTAAATTCTTGACAATATAGAAGCCTTCAATATACTTGTGAGTCGAGTACAATTTTCCATTATCAAGGAGCGTGTTTTCACAGCATGAATAGTAACGGTCGCCATTTCTGAAGGTAATCATAGGCTCCAAGCTGTTTTCGGTAATTACAACATCAATGATGCCTGTTCCAACCTTAGAAGCCAGAAATCCGTTAGCATTCTTAATTTCGATCTGAAAGAAAATTACTCTTGATACCGAGAAGACTTCATTTGGATCCAACTCGTAATAATAAACTTTTTCTTCGTTCTTCTCTTGATTATCAGGATTATACCCTTCAGGAGGCGTGTCGTATCCAACATCACTATCTGTATTAGATAGGAGCGTAAATCCATACGAGTTCGCATTGGCGTTTACACTTGCAGAAAGAAGAGTTATTCCACTGTCTGTTTTGTAAGACGCTGTGTTTGTCGCATTCGTCGGATCTGCAAGTACCTTCATTGCGGTATAGTAATTCAACATATCAATGCTGTTAATCGTGAGATAGTCTTCCTCTCCTTTTAACCAAGGTGGGGTAACCTCTTCAAGGTGGTTTCGATCATCATCAGGATTATTATTAGGAGCATCGCCCCCCTTGTTAAACAGCGCAGGAATTGAGAACATTACTCCAACGATCAAAACAAAGCAAGCTGCAATTGCGGCTACTCTGCGAAACACAGAAGTCATATAAAACGGTTTCTTAGTCTTTGCGTTCTTTGTTTTGATATATTGCCTAAGCTTTTCAGCGTCATCAATATCATGTGCATTCGTGAAAATTTCTTCGTCGACATTCAATAAGTGTTCGGACAATCTTTCATTGCGAGAGTTTTTCATACTTTGATACCCTCCTTTTCAAGCACCTTTTTTAGCTTTTTTCTCGCGCGATACAGCTTTACCGAAATGCGATTTTCATCAAGTTCAAACCGTTTTGCCAAATCGGTCACTGATTCAAGATACATATATCGGCGCACAAACAAGATTTCTGTTTCAGGATCAAGACTTCGAATAAAATCAGACAGAACCGAGCGAATGAGTTCACTGCGTTCGTCGCTATCATCAATCGGTTCGACAAACGGCAAACAATCGTCAAGTTCTAAGAGCATCGCTACGTAACCGGTGTTACGCTTTTGTCTTGTGTTATATTTCAGCCTGTTTATTCCGATGCGCCTGGCGATCTTGCAGATATATGCCGTAAGGCTATTCGGTCTGTTTGGGGGAATCGTATTCCACACGGCAAGCAGAACGTCGTTAGCACATTCGTCGATATCGCATTCATCGCTCAGAACTTCTCTGATAATCCCTTTGTACAGTCGGGAATATTTATGGGATACTTCATTGAGCGCAGTTTCGGCACGCTCAAACAACAATTCGATTATTCTGTTATCATCCATAATACTCCTTTCCGTGACAATTGACACCGCGCGTTATGCCTTTCACTTATTAAGTCAACATTTTGTTTCAAATATGACAGGCATATATGATATTATATCATAATTTTGTAAATTTTCCAATCGCTTCGCTTTGATTGATGTGATGCAACACTAAAGGCACTGTAAAAAAGCACCTCAAGAAGTACAAAGAGCTGTAAAAAAGTCCCTTTTAGATCTGTTCGAGCAAATTGGAATTTGTTAAACGTGTTTTTTAATGCTTTCTAAGATTTCTTTTTCAGCATCTTTCCCATAGGCATAAAGGGTAAATTTGATTGCTATGCCATCTTTTAATTTCAATTTGTGAAAAAGAGTATCCTTTGAAATTATTCCATCACCTTTGTACAATTCACTCTTAATCGAGCGAATTTCGTTAATATTTATAACAATTTTTTGAAAAGACATCTTTCCGTTTTTGTCTGCACCTCTTGGCAGAACGATTTTTTCACAGTCTATTGTTAAGTATCGACTTTTTTCTACGAAATAGCAAGCGAGAAAAAGAATACTCATTAGACCACCAAGCATTGTTAGTCCAATTTGCAATCCAACATTTGATGAATGTGGAAGAATGCAAATAATGCCCGCAATCAAAACTGCGACACTAATAATAGTAAGGATTGCTAACCATTTTGTTGCACGAGATGTGTATTTTTTCATTACATATACCTCCGTTTCACAAATTCTTATTTTCCAAACTCATTATTTCATAAAAATGTAAAATTTTCGATGCGTCGCTTTCAGTGTTTGGCATACTTGAATTTTAGATACCCGAGCTCTTCACTCTTAATACACAGATACGGTCCCAAATCACATTCATGTGTACGCACATATGTCCATGAAAAATCTTCTGCCACGATATAGACATCACTCTTTGGGTCTTGTTTTACTTCTTTAGAGGAGATCTTTTCAATCAAAGAAACACCTTCGATACGGTTTGAGTAACCGCCGTAAAATCGGATGGCTTTTGTATACTGCAACTTATCAAAAGTCTTTTTCGCCGCATTGCCTTTCAGACACGAAACTTTCCCCCAAGTAAACAAATGCCACAAGAACGCTCCCTCGCCTATAACATACGTATCGATCAGGTCCTTATCAATGTCCTTTCCAAAAACCAAAAGCCATTTTTCGATCAGTTCACGATCATTCATAATAAAAATGCCTCCCATAAATTCAAGCTTATTAAATCATTATACAGCAAATGTCAAAAAACGCAATAAAAAGTTATAAAATTTATTATTTTTGTCAAGAAAAGTAAAATTTTATAGTACAATTATAATCAAAACATGTTGTCCTCATTGACAACCCCCATGAGATATGATATCATAAAAGTAACATATCCTTTATTTGTAAAAACGGAGGTCAAAATGGATAATAAAGCGCTTTACAACCTTTCCTACGGAGTATATCTTCTCACTGCCAATGAAAACGGAAAAGATAACGGATGCATCATTAACACAGCCGTGCAGATTGCCGAAAATCCTGCGCGCATCAGCATTTCCGTCATCAAGGGCAATTTAACCTGCGACATGATCTTAAATACCGGAAAATTCAATCTCTCTGCCCTTGACAACACCGTCACCTTTGACCTCATCCGCCGTTTTGGTATGCAATCGGGCAGAAATACCGACAAATTTGAAGGCATGCGCACTGTTTTTCGCTCGGAAAACGGCATACTGTATCTGGCGGAAAGCACCAATATGTATCTTTCCTGCAAGGTTATCGAACACATGGATCTTGGCAGTCATATTCTGTTCATTGCAGAACTGACCGATGCCATCGTTATGGAAAACACCCCTTCCCTCACCTACGCGCAGTATCACGCCGAGGTCAAGCCCAAGCCAAAAGCTCCGGAGACTGAAAAAAAGCAGTACGTCTGCACCATTTGCGGTTATGTTTATGAGGGTGATGAAATTCCCGAAGACTATCTCTGCCCGCTTTGTCAGCACGGAAAAGAGTATTTTGAACTTCAATAACAGGGCAAAAGGAGTTTTGGTCATGAAATACGTTACTCCCGAATTATCCACCAACCGCCTCATTCTAAAAAGAGGCACTGCGGCAGATTTCAGGGTAGTATATGAATACGATTTTCGAAAATTGCGGGATATCTGCGGTGAATTTACGTATATCAAGCTGGATCCTCAAATGATAGAAGAATTTGAAACCTATGTAGATGAAATTGTATTATGTCAAAAAACGACTTTTATAAGTTTTACAAATAACAAAAAAGACATGGAAAATGCAGACTTCTCATAAGGATGTTTGTCTAAAGATTCGGTAGGGGCGAACTGCGTTCGCCCGCGGGAGACCTCAGGTCTCCCCTACGGATAATAAAAATTGAATCGCAGAAAACAAATATTAACCCCGACAGATTTTTCAAAGTCTGTCGGGGTATTAGCATATTAAAAGTTATCTATTATAAACTGCTTTGCTGATAATGTAATTGAAAAAAATTCGCGTGCGGGAACAGGATCTGCCTCATAATCAACCAATCCTGCTCTCCGATTTTCTAAAGGATTTCGTTTATCCCATTCAATAAACGCAAGCAGACGTTCTTTGATTAAAGACTTGTTTGTCCATTCTTCACACCAATTGTCAAATTTTCTTGCCACATCTTCGGGAGTGGTGGGGGCAATTTCAAACATAAAATGACCGTAAAAGTCGTCGCAAGGCATCAAAGTGTTGATAAAAATTCCCGGACGGATGTAATAATCTTCTTTTGAATAAGAGCTACCTTGGATATAAAAACAGAGGGTAAATTCACCTGTATCTTTTGTCCAACGTTTATTCTTTTTCTTAAATCCTTTTGCTTTTAAGTATGGCTTTAAATATTCAATCAACTGCTCTTCAGGTAAAATGTGTCCCATTGATAACCTCCTATTTTATTTATCGCAAGTTTCGCCTTTGTATTACAAAGGCTTCGGGCAAAGCCCATACCCTGTAGGGGCGGATTCCATATCCGCCCCTATCGAAAGCATATAGAATACTCCCCTACGATCTAACCCCATTATAACAAAAATCAGCAGAGAAAGCAAGAGTGATATTCCGACTTCGTCGGAGTGATACTATACGGCTGCGCCGTGTAGTGATATTGTTCGGTTGCGCCTCACAGTGATATTTTATTCGCCATAAAACTCGCGTAGCGAATACCACTCGGCGAATGCCGAATATCACTGCAACGCAATATAACTCGCCAAAGGCGAATAAAACTGCGCAACTTCTCATAGAGAAGTTGCGCAATCGTGCCTTTTTGTTATTAAAAGAGCGTAATCTGATTGGTTTCGGAAAGCCCCTTCAAAACATTGTTATTTTCCAAAATTTCCATAACCGATTTCGGAAGCTTTGCCCTTTCCTGCAGTTCCAGCTTTGAGAAAATTTCACTTTCCTCTCGCGCTGCCACGATTTTTTGCGCAGCATTTTCTCCAACCCCGTCAAGAGCATTGAAAGGAATGCGAATACGCCCGTTTTCGGGAACAAAGCGAATGGCATCTGAATGATGCAGATCCACAGGCAAATAGGAAATACCTCTTGCCATACTTTCATCCACCAGCTGCAGGGCAGACAAAATATCATTGTCCTTTTGGCTGTTCTGCTTAGATTTGATCTTATCGTCAATCTCACGCATGGTGGCTTTGACCGCAGCACGTCCCTTCATTACCACATCTGCCACAAATCCATCGGGCGCCACCGAAAAATACGCCGCATAAAACACAAGGGGTTTATGCACCTTAAACCACCCAAGGCGGATCGCCGACATTACGTATGCCGCTGCATGGGCTTTGGGGAACATATACTTGATCTTCTTGCAAGAACCGATATACCACTCGGGAACATTGCTGGCAATCATCGCTTCTTCCCATTCGGGCTTCAGGCCCTTGCCCTTACGCACGCTTTCCATGATCTGGAAAGCCATCAGATTGTCAAGTCCGTAACGAATTAAGTCGATCATAATATTGTCACGACATCCGATAACATTGGAAATAGTACAAGTACCCGATTTGATCAGATCCTGTGCATTGCCTGTCCAAACGTCAGTCCCGTGAGAAAGTCCCGAAATCTGCAAAAGATCCGCAAAGTTTTTAGGTTGCGCATCCTCCAACATCTTCTGAGAGAAGCGGGTTCCAAATTCGGGCAGTCCATAGGTTCCTACGTTACAATCAATATCCCCCTGTTTCAGTCCCAGTGTTTCCAGAGAGGTAAACAAACGATAAACCGCAGGGTCGTTCATGGGAACATCCATCACCGAAAGATCCGAGAATCGCTCCAGCCATTTATATTTGGTAGGAATATCGTGTCCCAACTCATCCAGTTTCAAAATGGTGTCATGCAGGAATGCAAACGGGAAATGGGTGGTAACAATATCCGAATTGGGATCATCAGCAGGGTGCTGTACCGGGGTAAAATCATACACATCATATTCTCTGGGAATAACAACAATACCGCCGGGATGCTGACCTGTGGTGCGTTTGACCCCCACACAGCCATTGACCAATCGGTTAACTTCTGCAGAATTGACCGAAATTCCCTTTTCATCCAAATACTTCATAACATATCCATAGGCAGTCTTGGATGCAAGGGTACCAAGCGTCCCTGCTTTGAACACGTTTTCCGAACCGAACAAATCTTCGGTGTATTTATGTACCCTTCCCTGCACTTCGCCCGAGAAATTCAAGTCTATATCGGGAGATTTATCGCCCTTGAAGCCAAGAAAGGTTTCAAAGGGAATATCATGTCCGTCCTGCGTCATTTTGCCGCCACACTTGGGGCAATTACGGTCAGGAAGGTCAAACCCGCTTCCCACCGATCCGTCTTCAATAAACTCACTGTAACGGCAAGCCGGACAACGGTAATGGGGCGGCAGGGGATTTACTTCCGAAATACCTGCCATAGTAGCAACGAAAGAAGAACCGACAGAACCGCGGGAGCCCACAAGGTAGCCTTCCGATTCGCTGTACCACACCAGTTTCTGCGCGATCATATACAGTACGGCAAAGCCGTTTTTGATAATAGAATCCAGTTCCTTAGCAAGACGCTTGGAGACTATTTCGGGGATCTGTCCGTTATAGCCATACATATTCATCGCCCGTTCCCAGCACATATTCTGCAGATCTTCCTCCGCGCCCGGCATTTTGGGCGTAAAAGCACCGTCGGGAATCGGGCGCATTTTGTCAATGGAATCCGCGATCATGCGGGTGTTGGTTACAACCACTTCATATGCCTTCTCTTCACCCAAATAGGAGAATTCCTCCAGCATTTCTTCGGTGGTACGCAAATACAAACCGCTTTCACGGTCAGCATCGGCGAATTTCATGCCTTTTTGCAGGATCTGACGGTAAATATCGTCCTCTTTGTTGAGAAAATGCGCATCGCAGGTAGCAACGACCGGTTTCCCCAGCTCCTCACCCAAGCGGCAAATACGTCGGTTGATCTCTCTTAGATCCTCATCCCCCGAAACAGTGCCGTTTTCCACAAGGAAACGGTTATTACAAAGGGGCTGAATCTCCAAATAATCGTAATACGATGCGATTTTTTTAATCTCATCCGCTGTTTTGTTGCCGGCAAGCAGAGCATTGTATACTTCGCCCGCTTCACAGGCGGAACCGACGATAATACCTTCCCTGTGTGCATCCAATACCGTACGGGGCACGCGAGGCACGCGGTGGTAATAGTTTAGATAACTCATGGATATAATCTTATAAAGATTTTTCAGTCCCACAAGATTTTTGGCAAACAGGATCATATGATATGGCTTTAATTTGAGCGGATCAGCCTTATCACTCATAGCGGCATTCATTTCCGCAATAGTGTGTACGCCTTCGCGCCTCAATTGTTCCACCATTTTAAAGACGATCATAGCAAGCATTTCCGCATCATCGCTGGCTCTGTGGTGGTTGAAATCACCTAGACCGTAATGCTCTGCCAATGAATCCAATTTGTATTTTTTTAGTTCCGGCGCCACAAACCGCGCCAGCGGAACCGTATCCAGATAGCTATACGGAAAAGGGATCTTGTTCAGTTCGCAAACACGGCGGATAAAGCCGATATCGAAGGTTGCGTTATGCGCAATCAAGAGACAATTGCCCGCAAATTGCAAAAACGCCTGTACAGCCTCCAGCTGTGACGGTGCACCTACCACCATTTCATCGGTAATACCGGTCAGCTTGGTGATTTCCTCGGGAATATGCCCCTCAGGGTCAACAAAAGTGTTAAACCGTTCCAACACTTCTCCATTTTTAACCTTCACCGCCCCGATCTCGGTGATCTTACAGGTCGTTACCGAAAGCCCGGTGGTTTCAATATCAAAGACAACAAATTCATCGGTATCAAAAGACGAATTCTGATCTCCGTATACAGCCCGCGCCGTATCATCTACATAATAAGCCTCCATACCGTATAAGATCTTGATATTTTTTTTCACGGTATAGTCAAGCATCAACGGATATGCTTGTGCATTACCGTGGTCTGTAACCGCAAGGCAATCCCATCCCCATCGCTCAGCAGTATCTACCGCAAATTCGGGAAAAATCAGCGCATCCATTGTAGACAAGTTGGTATGCATATGCAATTCTACGCGTTTTTCCGGGGCAGTATCCATTCGATCAATTTTGGTTATCTTGGCAATGGCAGAAGGCGTAATTGCCAGTTCGCCGTCAAATTTATCCTCTTTGGCATAACCATGTACAGCCAGCACCATGCTATATACCGTCACAACCTCCTGCACGCCGCGGCGTATCGTTCTGCCGCTTTTGCGGATCATGGCAGCAAGCCCATCGCCCTCTTCTTTATCCATAACGAGTTTTACATTGATGGAGCTTTGATTGTCGGTAATACCGATAGAAAGGATCAGCTTGGTTTCTCCTTTGTTAGCGCGTGCGTCAAAGGAGTTGACCTGTCCGCAAACCAGCAAACTGCGCGCCGCACCTGTAATTGCCCCAAGCGGTGTGGGAGAAGAAGTTATTTTACCCTCCCCGTATATGTACTCGGGACTGCGCAGATCAAAGGTCATATTCCCCACACGGTAGATCCCCTCTTGGGCACCAAGTGTCGCCTGCGGCATTTCATCCCCTTCTTTTACCATGGTAACGCGTTTTTTGGGCGGTTCTTTCATCGCTTCCGTCTCTGCCGCCGCTTTTTCTGCCTGCACTTTTGCAGCCGCTTTGGCAGATTGCTCGGTTTTACGAATATCCAACAATCGGGAATTCATGGCTTGTTGGTACTGTTCATATCCACCTGCGGTTTCGCTCATGCGGATATGTACTTTGGTATCAATCCCAAATTCAGAACGAATAATATTTTCCAGCATTTCGGAAGCCTTTGCCCGTTCCAAAAGTCCCACACTGCCGCCTCCATAGGCAATGAAAAAGGTAATATCAGTCCCTTCCACCAAGATCTTACAATCATCCAAAAAGCCATTGGATACCGCTTTGACACGTTTGGCCTCCTCAATGATCTGAGGGAGATATTCAGGCGTGAAGAGCTGCGCATCGTAGCGAGTCAGCATGATACACCGTGTGAGCTGATATGCCTCTTCTATCTCTTTTTCAATACGGTAGATCTTACTTTTATCAATCAGTTTGGGAAAGCGGCAAGTTACTTCAACAATACGGCGGTCTGCATCCAGCCGCCGTACAATATCTTTTGCCTGCGCCAGTATTTCCGCCAATTCATCTTTGGGATGGTATCTGGCAAACAGCGTAAAAAAATTCTTTTCTTCGGTCATACGTATCCTTACTTATACTGTTCAAGTTCACCAAGCAATGTCGAAACAATGCAATCTTCCGGTATTTTACATACAATCTTGCCTTTTTTAAATAAAACTGCCTCGCCAACGCCGCCCGCAATTCCGAAATCTGCATCTCCCGCTTCTCCGGGCCCATTTACAACACATCCCATAATTGCCACCTTGCAGTTTTGCTTCAGCGCAATGCCTGCGGTCCGTTCTTCAAATTCCGCGGCAAGTGAGATAATATCAATTTTTGTTCTGCCGCAAGTGGGACAAGAAACAATATCCAACGTAGGCTTACTGTAAAAAGAAAGGGATTTTAAAAGCGCAATACCTTCCTTTACTTCTTCCACAGGTCTATCGGTCAACGAAATACGGATCGTATCACCAATCCCCTGTAACAACATACCGCCAATTCCGGCGGCGCTTTTCAAAATACCTCCATGACGGGTTCCGGCTTCGGTCACCCCCAAGTGAATCGGATACTTGCAAGCATCGGCAAGAATCTTATTGGCAGACACCATGGTATACGGAGAAGAGGATTTCACTGCCACCACAATTCCGTCAAAATCATATTTTTCAAGCAATCTGACGTTTTCCAATGCGCTTTCCGCCAGCGCCGCAGCACTTGCCCTGCCAAACGCCTCAAGCTTAGACTTGGCAAGCGAGCCGCTGTTAACGCCCACTCGAATAGGTACATTTTTGGCACGACAAACATTCACCACGGCTTTTACCCGATCTTCCGACCCGATATTACCGGGATTGATACGGATCTTATCGGCGCCTGCCATTGCAGCTTCAATTGCCATGCGATAATCAAAGTGAATATCCGCCACAATGGGCATGGTCAAATCAGATTCCTTTAATTTGGCAAGCACCTTTACCGCATCTGCATCAGGCACAGTCATGCGTATAATATCGCACCCTGCCATTTCCAGTTCTTTCATTTGAGAATAGACCGCATCATAACCGCTGACATTCACCATCGATTGTACTGCAATGGGATTATTTCCCCCAATGGCAATCTTTCCGATTTTGATCTCTTTTGATTTTCTGCGAATTTGATTGTAATTAGTCATACTCTTCATCTCTTTACGTAAATAGTTTTATAATATCTTTAAAAGTAATAAGAGCCATCAGTAAAAGGAGCAGTGCCATACCGGCTGCATGGATATACCCTTCATATTTACGGTTAATAGGCTTTCTGCGTATCAATTCGATCAATTGGAAGAACAATCTGCCGCCATCCAACGCAGGAATCGGAAGCAAATTAAAAATTCCAAGGTTGATAGTAATCACCGCGCACAAATACAGTAGACTGTATCCGCCGGTTTCTCTATCATTTTGCACCGCTTCTCCGATCACTTCTCCCGTTCCGATAGGGCCGGAAACTGCCTCCATGCCATATCTGCCGGTCATAAGATCCCACAGCGACTCATATACCATTTTTCCGGAAAGCCTGGACTGAAAAACCGATTGACGCAGTACTTCTCCAAAGGATTTCTCTTTGCCGTATATTTTAAAATCATACATACCGGCAGCAATTCCATTTTCATTGGTTACGGGGAACTGAACATTTTCAACAATGATTTCTTTACCGTCGCGTAAAAGGACAACATCTACAGGCTCAACGCCAAGGCGAAATATCTCATAGATCAGATCATTGGCTGTATAAACATTATGACCATCGATCTCAACGATCTCATCCCCCACCTGAGCATGCTCTTTTAATACACTATTCTCCAAATCGGCAAGTACCGTAGTGCCGTACATCGGGTAAGTGCTGACATAACCTGTCATTAAAATAAAGCCAAGCAAAAGATTCATCGTCGCACCTGCCACTGTTATGATCATTCGCTTCCATGTTGCCTTATTGCAAAACGCGCGATCATCCTCCGATGCCTCATCCTCTCCCACCATGCTGACATAACCGCCAAACGGAATCAGTCGCAAAGAATAACGAATACCTGTCTTTTTAGATACGCGGGAAAACAATTTTGGACCCATTCCCACAGCAAACTCAGTGATAGCAACATCAAACAGTCGGGCAAACAAATAGTGACCCAATTCATGGATCAGAATTAAGCAGCCAAAAATCAGAACAGTAAGTAAAAGTGTTAGCAAAACGCCTCCTAACTATCCGCCTACTGCCATCTGCACATGCGCAAAAGCAGCATCGGATGCGTTTAAAATATCCGCTAAATTTGGTTTTTTTATCATTGGTGCGGCATTTACCGCATCGGTCACCAGTGAAAAAATTTCAACAAATCGAATCTTACCTGCAAGGAACAGTGCCACTGCCGCCTCGTTTGCGGCATTCAATGCCGCAGGGCGCACGCCCCCCTCAGTGATGGCACGCAGTGCCAAAGGCAACATGGGAAATGCTTTTGTATCGGGATGTTGGAAAGTCAATGCTCCGATTTTTGTCAAATCCAATTCCGCCACAGGCGATGGATGCCTTTCGGGATAGGTCAGTGCATACTGAATACAATCCCGCATATCAGGCAATGACAATTGTGCAATCACCGAATGATCGGCAAATTCCACCATGGAATGCACAATACTTTGACGATGCACCAACACTTCAATTTCCGAAGGCTTCACATTGAATAGATGGATCGCCTCAATGACCTCAAAGCCTTTATTCATTAAGGTAGCGCTGTCCACCGTAATTTTAGCCCCCATACTCCAAGTGGGATGTGCCAACGCCATTGCAAGGGTACAGTTTTCCAGTTCTTCTTTCGTTTTTCCCCAAAAAGGCCCTCCGGATGCCGTTAGCAGGATTTTTTTCAGATCCTGGCGCCTGCCCGCGTGTAAACACTGAAAGATCGCACTGTGTTCGCTGTCAACCGGCAAAATAGAAACACCCATGCGTTCCGCCTCAGACATCACCAGTTCACCCGCACAAACAAGCGACTCTTTGTTTGCCAGTGCCAATGTGATGCCTTTTCGTATCACCGCCAATGTAGGAAGCAAACCTGCTTTTCCGACAATAGCGTTGACCACTGTATCACAAGTCAAAAGATCAATCATCTCCAAGATACCCTCTTCACCCGCAAATATACGTGTTTTGGTATCCGAAATGCGTTCTTTTAAATCATTCGCCGCCTTGGAATCAAAAACGCCGCAATACTTTACGGAAAAACGACGAATCTGCTCTTCTAAAATATCAATACTGCGCGCAGCACAAATGGCTTCCACTTCATAACCGTGAAACGCCGCCACATCCGCCGTCTGCCGTCCAATGGAACCAGTAGATCCCAAAATTGCAATTCTCATACATTCCCTCATAAAATACATCTATAATAAACAGAGGGGTTGTTGCCAAGCAACAACCCCGAATTTGTTAAATAAACAGCGCAAAGTCGGGAATAAAATAATACAGGAAAAAGAGGAAAGGGGCTGTGGCAAATACTGAATCGAATCGATCCAGAACGCCGCCATGACCCGGCAATATCCATCCAAAGTCTTTTATTCCGAAATGCCGTTTCAAAAGCGATGCAATCAGGTCACCCAGCATAGATACCAGCGACATAACACCGCCCGCAATTGCTAAATACAAATATTGCGGTGTTGCGTACGATATACTGCCAATCACAGCACCGTAGATCACAAGCCCAATAACACCTACAACAAAACCGCCCACAGCACCCTCAATTGTCTTTTTGGGGCTGACTTCGGGGATCAGCTTATGACGCCCCAGGCTCTTTCCCACAAAATATGCGCCCGTATCGGTTACCCATGCAGATATAAATACCAACAAGTACACATACTGACCAAAACGCATATCACGCAAAAGTAGGATAGAACTGACGGCGAATACCACATACATTTCCATTGTCAACAGCGTGCCAATCGAAGAGAGGTCAACTTTTCCGCGATAAAACACACCGGCTGACAACATATAAAATGCAAGCACAAAAAAGATGAGGAATATTATCTCCATACGACCGCAATACATTTTTTCAGAATAGCGGCAAAAATACGGTACCAAAATTGATACTATATAGCAAGGAATAGCAAGTGCTTTGTGTTTATCAAGTCCAATACAACGCAATATTTCATAGGTTGAAACAAATGCAAGCAATTGTATCAAAACCAAAAATGCAAGTGTATCGGAAAAATAGAGAAACGGCAAAAACAAGCATAAAGCAATCAAAGCCGTGATGATTCTTGTTTTCATAGTCTTTATCCTTTCCGAATTTTCAGACACCGCCGAACCTGCGGTTACGACGCGCAAATTCTGCGACTGCCGCGTCCACATCTTTTTCCTGCATATCGGGCCAAAGGGTATCGGTAAAATACAGTTCCGCATAAGCTGACTGCCAAAGAAGGAAATTAGAAATTCGCATTTCTCCACCGGTACGCACAATTAAATCCGGCTCGGGACACTGCTCTGTATAAAGTGCCACTGTCAGGTTTTCCTCGGTAAAATCTTTTCCTTCCGACGCCAATACTTTCACAGCATGCAGAATATCTTCTCTGCCACCATAATTAAAAGCGACATTCAGTACTTTTTTATTATCTTTGGAATCCTGTTCTAACCGATTCATTTCACAAAGCAGATCAGCATCAAAACGGGAACGGTCTCCGATAAAACGAATCCGTAATCCCTTTTCAGCAAATACCCGAAATGCCTCCGACATATATTCGGTAAACAATTGCATGATTGCTTTCACTTCATTTTCAGGTCTTTTCCAATTTTCGGTGGAGAAAGCATATACCGTAACATATTCAATGCCAATATCGCCGCAATACTCCACAACACGCTGGAAAGCCTTGGCTCCTTCCCGATGACCGAATTCTCTGGGCATTCCCCGTTTCTTCGCCCATCTACCGTTTCCATCCATGATGAAAGCAATATGTCTTACCCCGTGTTCAGATTTCTGATCGGGGAATTTCTCATTTTGTCTGAAAAACATTTTTATTTATCCCGAAAATCCGATCAAATGACCATGATTTCCTTAGATTTTTTATCCACTACCGAATCCACCAGCTTAATGTACTTATCGGTCAGATCTTGAACAGACTTTTCAGACTGCTTCTGTTCATCTTCGGTCATTTCGCTCTTCTTTTTCATATCCTTTGCCTTGTCGTTGGCGTCACGGCGGATATTACGAATCATAACCTTTGTATCTTCGCCCATCTTGGCTACCTGCTTACAAAGTTCTTTTCTGCGTTCTTCAGTAGGCTGAGGGAACGACAAACGGATAGATTTACCGTCATTCTGAGGATTGATACCGATGTCAGCCACCAAAATAGCCTTTTCGATACCGCGCAACAAACTAGACTCCCAAGGGGTAATGGTAATAGTACGCGCGTCAGTCACCTTAACTTCAGCTACTTGATTGATTTGGGTGGGTGCGCCATAATATTCCACCATAACCGGTGCCAGAATACCGGGGTTTGCTCTGCCGGCTCTTACCAAATCCATTTCATTTTCCAAAGAGGTAATGCTCTTTTTCATTTTTTCTTCATAAGGTTTTACATCAAGTTTCATATTTATATCCTCCAATTATTTTACAATCGTTCCTATCGCTTCGCCATTTGCAACGCGAATTATGTTTTCCGGATCATCGAGACCGAATACCAGTATAGTCAAATGATTGTCCATACTAAAAGATGCCGCTGTCAGATCCATAACTTTCATACCATTTTTCAAAATGTCAATATATGAAATTTCATCCAACTTCTGTGCAGCAGGATCTTCTTTGGGATCTGCAGTGTATACACCGTCTACATTTTTGGCAAAGAGAACCGCGTCTGCGCCAATCTCTGCCGCACGAAGTACTGCCGCTGTATCAGTGGAAAAATAAGGGCTACCCGTTCCACATCCGAAAATAACTACCTTGCCTTCATTCAAATAACGAACGGCATCGTCTTTAACGTAAGGCTCTGCAAAGGTTCGCATTTCCACCGCTGTCATCACACGAGCATCCACGCCCACATGTTCCAAACAGTCTTTCAAGCAAAGCGCATTGATTGTAGTACCCAACATGCCCATATGATCCGCTCTGGTGCGGTCCATCTTCTTATCTGATCTGCCGCCGCGCCAAATATTGCCGGCACCTACAACGATAGCTACCTGGACACCGCTTGCAGTCAGCTTGGAAATCACATCACATATCTTGTCAAGCACTGCATAATCGTAAAGCCCTTTTGGGGCTTCCCCTTTCATTGCTTCACCGGATAGTTTCAAAAGAATTCTCTTGTATTTCACTTCCGCCATGGAGTTTTCCTCCTTCATTTACCTATATAGTCTTCTAATTGTATGCTCTTTTTTATTGTAGCGTATTTTCTTCATTTTGTAAACAGCATTTTGCAAATTTATAAAATTTTTTCGTTTTTTTGAATAAACTATCGTAACTTGAAAAACGGATGACAGTTATTCTGTCATCCGTTTTGATTCCTGGATCTTAGAAACTAAAATCAGCCCTTATTTACCATCTTGGAAATTTCGTCTGCAAAGTTTTCTTCTCTCTTCTGAAGACCTTCGCCCTTTTCAAAGAGCACAAAGGAAACAACCTTTACATTGCCTCCGAGTTCCTTGGATGCCTGTGCCAGATACTTACCTACGGTCAAGGAGTCTTCCTTAACGTATGCCTGCTCCAGCAGACATGCCTTTTCATAGAACAGTTTGCCAAGCTTACCGGCAACAATGTTCTTCAGCACGTTTTCAGGTTTGCTTGCCAACTTAGGATCGTTCTTAGCAGCTGCAACCTGAATAGCCATTTCCTCATCGATTACGTTCTGAGGAACATCTTCCTTTGCCACATAGGTGGGAGGAGTACCTGCAGCGATCTGCAGAGCGATATTCTTAGTAACTTCAGCAAAGCCTTCATTTGCCTTAGCAGCATCTTCAGCTTCAAACTTAACGATAACACCGGTCTGGCCTGCACCATGGATATAGGTGGAAACGGTTCCTTCTACAACGGTGAAACGGCGAATGCTGATTTTTTCGCCGATCTGAGCGATCTTTTCAACCAGAGCCTGAGATACGGTCATTTCAGTACCGGCACAGGTCATCTCCATCAAGGATTCCAGGCAGCAGGGCTTGCCGGCAATGATGGTGGAGAGAACACTCTTAACAAATTCACGGAAACTTGCGTTCTTTGCAACAAAGTCGGTTTCGGTGTTGACTTCGATCATAGCGGTAACATCGCCTTCGGTCATGATGTCAACAATACCCTCAGCCGCAATACGGCTTTCCTTCTTAGCAGCAGTAGCCAGACCCTTTTCACGCAGGATCTTAATAGCCTGTTCCATATCGCCTTCTGCTTCTACCAGTGCCTTTTTGCAGTCCATCATACCAAGACCGGTCTTAGCACGCAGAGCAGCAACGTCTTGAGCTTTAATTTGAGCCATTTTGGTTTTCCTCCTGTATTTTGAGAATACAATAATTATTCAGCAGTTTCGGTAGCGGGAGCTTCAGTAGCTTCTGCCTCGGTCTGCTCACCCTGTCTGCCTTCGATCACTGCGTCAGCCAGAGATGCGGAGATCAGCTTGATAGCGCGGATAGCGTCATCGTTACCGGGAATTACATAGTCAGCATCATCAGGATCGCAGTTGGTGTCAACGATAGCAACAACCGGAATGCCCAGCTTCTTTGCTTCCAGAACAGCATTGTGTTCTTTGCGGGGGTCAACAATGAATACTGCAGAAGGCAGTGTGTTCATGGTCTTGATACCGCCATAGCTCTTTTCAAGGTTGTTCATTTCCTTAACCAGAGCAGCAACTTCTTTCTTGGGAAGCAGATCAAAGGTACCGTCAGCCTGCATCTTTTCCAGAGTGTTCAAACGGTTGATGGAGCGCTTGATGGTCTTGAAGTTGGTCAGCATACCGCCGGGCCAACGTACGTTTACATAGTACTGACCGGCTCTTTCAGCCTCTTCCTTAATAGCTTCAGCAGCCTGCTTCTTGGTACCAACAAACAGAATGCTGCCGCCGTTCTGAGAAAGTTCACGAACAAACATGTAAGCTTCGTCAAACTTCTTAACGGTCTTCTGCAGGTCAATGATGTAGATACCGTTACGTTCGGTGAAGATGTACTCAGCCATCTTGGGATTCCATCTTCTGGTGTGATGTCCGAAATGGACGCCTGCTTCAAGCAGTTGTTTAATAGAAATAATCGACATGTTTCATGTCCTCCTTCGGTTTTTCCACCACGGGGCATACGCCATAGGCACCGAAAGTGCTTCCCGTGTGTGAATTTCGAACTATTCTAGCACACATCTTGGCAAAAAGCAAGACATTTTTATAAATTTACAATTTATTTACAATTACAAATTCAGCTTCGTTTTTCTCTTTTACGATCTGTGCACAACTCTTCGCATCGGTTAACCAGGATCAAATCAGCTCCAATGCTGGCAATCTCCTGCCAAGGCACCCTGAATTCGCCGTTTGAAAGCAGTCCTTTCAATCTTCCGGGGCCCGGCAGAATCAAGGCGATAATCTTACCGCAGGATAGATCGATCTCCAAGTCACTGATGTACCCTAGGCGCCTGCCGTCTGCAAGACATATCACCTCGCGGCAGCGCAGATCGGAAAGCCGCATACACTTCAAAGTAAAATGCATACCAGCCCGTTTGTTCCCTCATTTATGATACGCGAGAGTGTTTCAGATAGTTTTATTCTGGCGTCCTCAGGCATATTTTGCAGTTTGGAATGCAAACCTTCACTAACCAATTCATATAGTGTTGTGCCAAACATGTTAGTCTGCCATATCTTTGCGGGATCGTTTTCAAATTCCCGCATCAAATACCGAATCAATTCCTCCGATTGCTGTTCACTGCCCACAATGGGATTGAGTTCTGTCTCGATATCCGCTTTGATCATATGCACAGACGGAGCAGAAGCACGCAATTTTACGCCATAGCCTCCCGGTTGTTTCATAATTTTCGGGTCCTCCAGCCGAAGCTCTGATACATCAGGCATCACAATACCGTAACCTCTTTCTTCAACGCTTTTCAGTGCCTCATCCACTCTATCGTATTTTTCTTTGATCTTTGCCAATTCCCGCATCATGGACACCAGCTGTTCTTCGCTGTCAATGCGCAAACCGGTCAGTTCACTGAGCACTCTGTAATACAATCCGGCAATCGGCTGAATTTCCGCTCGGCAAATACCGCTGCCCATATCCAAAGTTTTCAGTCTGACACTGCCTACGCTATCATTCTCTCCCATCATCGCCACCGCATGCGTAACCTGCCCCATTTTATGTATTTCCGAAGCGCATTTGATCATACTTTCATGCAAGCTTTGCATCAACCAATGATCTTCCTCCAACGCCAAGGTAAAAGCAGGCAGTTCCACCTTGAGTTCTTTTACAGGGAATTCCAATAGGATCATACCCAATATGTGACGTATATCCTCTCCATTGAGTTCGGTGCAGTTGACAAGCGCCACAGGCGCGCCGTATTTTTCTTCCAGTTCCATTGCCAGCGCAATACTTTCCGGTGCATTGGGATGTGCTGAATTCAAAACAATGGCAAACGGTTTTCCCAATCCTTTTAATTCATTTGCCACCCTCGCTTCCGCTTCTTCATAGGAGTGTCTTGGGATCTCGCAAATGCTGCCGTCACAGGTAACCAACAACCCGATAGTAGCATGATCGGTAATAACCTTTCGCGTACCGATCTCTGCCGCTTCCACAAAGGGAATGGGTTCTTGATCCCAAGGGGTGTGCACCATTCGCGGCTCACCGTTCTCGGTTTGCCCCAGCGCATCGGGAACAACATATCCGACGCAATCAATGAGACGCACCCTCACCCCCGACATATCGTCCAGCGTCAATGCCACCGCCTCATCGGGAATAAATTTCGGCTCCGTTGTCATCACTGTCTTTCCGCCTGCACTTTGCGGCAGTTCATCCCTTGCCCGCTTGCGGTCATATTCATCGGCAATCCCCGGCAGCACCAGCCCCTCCATAAACTTTTTGATCAGTGTGGATTTTCCTGTTCTCACAGGACCAACCACTCCCACATAAATATCTCCGCCCGTACGCTTTGCAATATCTTGATAAATGCTTGTGTCCGCCATTGCGTCAACCTCCGCACATTACTTTTGTATAAAGCTATGCGGTTTTAGCGCGTTTTATGCAAAACAAAAGCGGAAACCGCATTTACGGCTCCCGCATCGATCATTCTTCCGACTGCTTCTTTTGGGATTCTTTCAATTTTTCTTGCTCTTCCCGTTCTTTTTCTTCAGCGGCGTACATTTCAAGCAACTTGGACTTTTGTGCCAATCCGTCATTGCGGCGCTTTGCCTTCTGTGCAAGACCCACAAAGAACATTACAACACAAAACGCAATCATCAATCCCGCGATCAAAAGAAGAGCAGGACCCATGAATTTCTTTATTCCTAAAACAAAATAGAGCACTCTACCCATAATAATCAATACCTCCCGTTTGTTTCTGTTTCTACTATATAGAATATCATACACAGGAACAAAAATCAAGTCCCCCAAAAGCAAAAAGACCGCCATCCGGCGATCTTTTTAATCTGGGGTGAAATATGGGAGTTGAACCCACGACCTCCAGGGCCACAACCTGGCGCTCTAACCAACTGAGCTAATTCCACCGTATTATATGGCGTGCCCTGAGGGATTCGAACCCCCGACCTACTGCTTAGAAGGCAGTTGCTCTATCCGACTGAGCTAAGGGCACATTTGGAGCGGGTGATGGGAATCGAACCCACGCAGCCAGCTTGGAAGGCTGGAATTCTACCATTGAACAACACCCGCATATAAGCATCCTACGGAAACCTAAAGTATAATATCACACAAAAGACGCTTTGTCAAGTACCTTTTCTATTTTTTTCAAAAAAAGTCGCGGGAGTTGACTTTACAGCCAACTCCCTAAAATATTATTTACAGACTTATTTATACTGTTCGGGACAAAGAGATCCGTACGCCAATCCGTACATTCTCTTCAAAGTCTTTTCCCAATCAGGCCAAAGCATACCGTCTTTACTCGTGTATTCCAGATATGCAGGCAAACGAAGATCCTGCATCTTGCAATTGATGATCGTCAAAAAATCCTTTAACAGTGCGGCGCAGTTCCCTTCCGTCAAGTCGGTGGTAATGCAGGGAAGCACCTTATTCAACAGCTCATTAATCGTAAAGATGTCACTGTCCTTAAATTTTTCAAACACCAGTTTTAACACTTGGCGCTGACGCTGCGTACGCGCAAAGTCTGCCTGCGTATCACGGTAACGGCAATACGCAAGGATTTGATTGGCATTCAGCATCTGTTTACCGCTCTTGATTATAAGATCCGCATTTCCGTTATGACCGATAGTAATGGGACTTTGTAAGGAAATTACCTTATTGATCTTCGAAATTTCCGACTGAGGAATATCGATCTCCAATCCGCCCAACACCTCAAACACATCCAGGAAAGAGAACCAGTTAACACTGACATAGTTATCGATCTTAAGTCCGTAATTTGACTCAATCGCCGAAATAAGCGTTTTGATACCGCCAATTGCATATGCGCTGTTCAGACGTGTAACCACTTCACGTTCTTTTCCACCCGACATATATTTGAACTTTACGCAAGTATCTCTGAGCAGCGAAGTCAGGGTAATCGTCTTATCTTTGTAGTTCAGCGTCACAACAATCATGGTATCCGAGTTTTTCGCAGTATAATTCTCGCGTTCGTCAGTACCAACCAACAGTACATTGTAAATGTTCTCGGTGTGCTGAACGGGATTTTGCGCAATACTGTTTAGATGTTCCAGCAGTTTTTCCAGTAACTCGGGATCTTCATTATTGTTTTCAACATTTTTGATCGCTTCCACGGCAGCCGCAAACAATGCTTTGCGATCTTCCGCACTCATTTTAGAAGGATCCATAGAAACTGCCACATCCAACGCAGTTCCCTTCTGTGCCTGTTCCAGCAAATAGCCAAACACAGACTCATCACCGATCTCATCTTTGGTAAACACCAAAATATACGCTGTACCGGTTTCGGGGTCACGCACAGGGAATTTATACTCTACCACCGGAGGCGCCTGCAATTTTGTTATAATCGCTTCCAACAAAGCTGCCTTTTCACTTGCAGTCATGCTTGCAGGATCTTTAGAAAGATTTATCTCAAAAGGCTTTCCTGTTTGCATCTGAGCTGCCAAATAACTAAGCTGAGATGCACTTACATCGGTATCTCTGAAATACAAAGTATACGTTTGCTTGGTTGCGGGATCCATCAAAGACAACGCACGTGAAGGATTCAAGATCTCCGCGACGGTTTCTTCTATCAATGCCTTCTTTTCTTGCGCATTCATCAATGCGGGATCGCCCAAAACAGGAACCAGTATTACAGCCCCTTCACTGATCTTGGTAAGCAACGTAATTAACTGATCATCAGTCGCCTCATTTTCATCAAACGACAAAATATACATTTTCCCGCTTGTACGGTCCTTAATTGTAATCTGATAGACCTTTGGAGGATTTTCCAGAAGTTCGATTGCCTTCAATATATCCTGAACAACCTGTTGTTTACCTTCGGTATCCAACAAATTGGGATCCGAGGACAAGGGCAGATCCAGCATACCGCGGTGGATCTGTTTTACAATCTCCACAAGTTGTACATTTGTCAGTTCGTTTTGCTTAAGCACAAAGGAATATACCGTTCCGGAAGCGGGATCGCGCAGTAAAATCGTATATCGAGCAATAGACGCATCCTGAATCTTATCAAAAATCTTTACAATGAATGCAGAGCGCGCCTCAGCATCCAACTCTGCAGGATCTACAGAAAGATCATCCAAAACCAGTACATCTGTCATTGCCATGATCTGTTTTGCCTGTTCTTCGCTGAGTTCTTCCTCATATAAATACATCACGTATTGTTTTCCGCTTACCGCATCCTGCAAATTGAGCGGATATCTTATCTTCTGTCTGTCACGGATCTCACCGGCAATCTTGGCGTACAATGCCGTCTTTTGTTCATCGGTCATTGTATTAAATTGACCTTCAAAAGCAATCAGCAATTGTTCCTCGCCATGCAAAGCGATATATTCCAGTATTACCGCATAGTCCGAAGCGTTTTGTAATAATTCCCGCGATATCTCAATAGCATATTCCTTGCCATCCACAGTATTGTATACAGTAATTACCGGCAGTTTTACCTCAACCTGCACCTGTAATCTGCGCAATTCTTCCAGAATTAATTTTTTGAGTGCTTCTTTTTCCAAAACGGTCATCGTTGCGGGATCTTTGCCGATTTCCAATACCAATTCTTTATTGGAAAGATACCAAATATCCACCAACAAAGTTTCTTCATCGGTCAATCCAATCAAGTCAATGGTAAATGTATATCTGCTCCCGGTCAAGCTGTCAAAAAGTTTGATATCGCGCTCATTTGCATCAATCTCTTCCGGCTTTTGGTAATCAATCTTGTTATAATAATGATAAAACAAGAAAACACCTACACCACCAAGCGTCAATGCCAAGCCAAGCAATACCGCTGCAACGATCAAAAGAATCTTTTTGATTCGTTTTTTCTTATCCGACTGTTGTGTTGCAATCACAAGTTCATCCAACAGTTCTTGATCCAAAGCGGAATCTTCAGCTTCTTTGGCATCATTATCAACAATTACCGGTGCAATTTCCGCATCATCAACCTCAGTTATTTCAAACCCGAGCTCTTCTTCGGCATCATTTTCTTTTTCATTTTTATCATTTTCGGATCCATCTTCTGCAAAATTCAGATCATCGGGTTCTTTATCCGGATCACGTTCATCAAATTCGCGATTCACACGCACACCTCATTTCTCATCAACTTGCGTATTGATTTTGAAGGCCAAGACACAAAGCGTCCGCCATACGTTCGACCCAAATTGGATCGCTTGCCATTTGCGCATCTGCTTGGTTGGTCAAAAAACAGGTTTCCACAAGAACAGACGGAATATGTACATCGCGCACCACTGCATAGTCACCTTCATACATTTTTGCCTCCACCAAAGTGGTTCCTTCCACACTGTTAATGGCATCAGTCACTGTTTGGGCATATGCTTCACATATTTCGGCATGTCTGTTCTTTCTGTTCCAGTATACGCGAGCACCGCTTGCGGTAGCACCTGCCGCATTTCCATGTACCGAAATCATAATATCCGCCCCAAGTGCATTGATACGGCGCACACGGTCATTGATACCCAGCGTCTCAAAAACCTCACTTTCGCGGATCATAATCACTGCAAAACCCGCATCGATCAGTTTTTCTTTCAAGCACAATGCAATCGCAAGGTTCAGATCGCTTTCATACTTTCCTGTTAAATCATAGTACGGAGATCCGTGGCCGGTTCCTTTGTCAATCACGCCTTCCGAATTGGCAAACCCATGGCCTGCATCGATCAGCACCGTTGCAATGGGCTCAGGCGGCACATAACTGAGTATGGAAATAATCTTTGCCAACAAATCTTGCTTTTGTATTTCGGTCATCTCTGCAGGATCTTCTTGGATATCCATTATAAGCGTTCCGCTTTCAATCTGCGCAGTGATCAACGCCTTATCTTCATCGCTGAGTTCGCTTGCGTCAAACGTAAATGAATAGGTCGCTCCGCTTTCCGCGTCTGACAACGAGAGTGTAACCGGCTCTTTCATCGGATCCATACCGGGAGTGGGATCTTCCGGTGTAACAGTACTTCCATTATTCTTATTTTCTTCGTTTTCTATTCTTCGATATTCCTCAATAATTGCCGAAATCAGCTTTTGACGCTCATTATCGGTCATTTGGTCGGGGGATTTCGAAACAGACACCGCAATTCGCATACCTGAATTTTCCAGTCTGTCCAAAACAGATGCTTGTGTAGCCGAGCACTCCGAACGTTTAATATCAAACTGATAATGTGTTCCTCTCTCGCTGTCCCGCAGCAAAACCGAAAACATAACTTTATCGTCAGCCGCAGAATTTTTTCCGGAACCGCATCCGGAAAGCATGAAAACCGCACTGATAATAAAACAAAATACACAGAAAAGAGAAAGATATCTAACTTTATTTTGCATTCTGACTCCTTCCACCCCGTCAGCCGGCAGTCTGTGCCAAGTAGTTTTCAATACCAAGACAAATACCTGTGGCCATTGCCACAGTCCATTCCTCGGTCGCTGCCAAAGCAGCATCTTCTGCACTGGTCATAAAGCATGTTTCAACAAGAACCGTGGGAATTCTAATACCTTTGATTACAGCAACGTCCGGTCTGTCGGTAAACACATTTACCTTTTTCAGTGACGCTCCTTCGGTGGCATTCAAAGCATCCGCCATAACGCTTGCGTATTTCTGACATTTCATGGCAGCCACATTCAGAGTGCTATAATATAAGCGCGCACCGCTAGCAGTGGGCGTATCACTACTGTTCGCGTGGATCGAAACAAAAATATCAGCGATTGAATTGTTTACTCTGTTTACACGGTCGTTAACCGTTACATGCTCGGCGCTCTCGCCTTCCCGCATCATGATTACTTCATATCCCTTTTCCAAAAGCAGCTCTTTCAACTTAAAAGCCACATCCAGATTCAGATCGCTTTCATGCTTACCTGTCAGCTCGTGATAGGGGGTACCGTCACCCGCACCTTTGTCCGCAACACCGTAGGAATTGGCAAACCCGTGTCCTGCATCTATATATACAACGGTTTTGCCGTCATCGCGATCATTCGGAGGATCCACGGGATCATCATTGGAAGGTGTACTCGTGCTGGGAGGTTGATTATTCTCATCTCCCCCATCGCCTGTTTCAAGAGAGGGGGTGTCATTTGGTGTTTCATGCAAAGGAGCGTCGTTAGGTTCTGCATTTGGTATATCAGCAGAACGGTAAATCCAAATCACTCCACCTGCCAACAATCCAAGAATAAGCACCACAACCGCTGAAATAACTGCTGTACGTTTCCACCGTCTTTTTCTGTTTTCAGATCTCAGTTTTCTTTGAAATGCCAAAAAACCGGGATCATTCTGCGGGATTCTATTCATATCCAAACCTCATCAAATCATCAGCCAACCGTAATTCAGTTCGGGCAGATCGTAATAACTGTTCGGGGTAACAGTTACCGCATGTGCCTTTCTATAGGTTCCCATTTGCGCATCGTAAGCTTCTTTTTCCAAAATTGCCTTTGCCTGCGCATAGCATTCGGGAATACCTGCTTGTTTATAGCACGCCATGTGCCAACCGTCTGAGCTCTTGTATACCAAAACATCCCCTGAAGCGCGCTCTTCTTTCAACCAGGTATATAACGCATCATCCAAAGCGTTCGTACACGCCACATTCCGGCAAAGACCGCCTCCATACTGTTTGGCAAGCTCTTGCAGAGTAGTTTCATTGGGATTCTTTTTATAGAGCGCTTCTGCCTGCTTGATGCCCGATTCAGCTGCAGACTCAGTATACTTGGAAAACAGCAGCTGAATATCGTAAAAGGTGTGTGTCAGATCCGTATTGGTATACAGTGGACGGGTCATATAATACACCCCAAAAGTAGCAATATTATTCTCCGGCTTGGTATACGGATTGACCATATGATCGCCGACAGTGCGGTCGGTAGAATACAGCCACTGATTGATTTCTTTGACAATTGCATTCCCCTCTGTATATTCACTGTAGGGCATGCGTTCATATTTTACCGACTTACGGATAGAAGCAATGTCATTTTCGGTAAAAGAAGCATTTTCATCCTCTTCTTTGACGAACTGCTCCTCATATTCCACCACCATATCCAAGAATGTCTGCACATCCTTGCTTTCCGCCAAACGATTGGCATAGGCTTCATATTGTGCAATTAACTGATCCTGCTCATCCTCGTTCATATCTTTTGTCAACGGGACAGAAAATACATAGAATAAATAATCACAATACAGGAATGCCTCTTCATTCTCTTTACAATAATCCGCCATTTCGTTTTCCGAAACCGCAATGGATTCCCAAATCATTTCATATTTTTGATCAGCCAGCGCTGTCATTGTGAGCAAAGAACGAATATCGCTGATTTTGACACCTCTTCCGTAGGTTACTGCCAAATACTCATCACAGGAAACTTCCATTTCTTCAGCAGCCTCCTCAATAGACTGCAGTTGCGCTTCCAACACAGTTTTCCGTTCTTGCGACAGACTGTTGTTGTCAGCCAGTGCCGCTTCATACAGCGCCATTTGCTCTGACAATGCCATTGCCACCAGATCATAATCTGCGCCTTCACCCATGGAACGATAGTAATAAGTATACATAGGCAATGTTAACGTAAAGTGCTCGCTTTTCAACACAGTCACATTTCGAATGCCTTTACCGCTATTGCGGTATGCATTGATCGCCACAAGAATACCCATCACCAATGCCGCAAGCAGTACCACTGATACCGCGCAAATCAAAAGACGTTTTATACCGGAAACGCTAATTTTCATCTTATTATTACTGTTTTGCATTCTGCTGTTCCTCGTTTTTTATATCTGCATCGGACTTTTCCCCAAGACAATGCTTACAAAAATCATATCCCTCTGCCAAAGCTTGTTTCACATCGGAAACCCATAGCCGATTTTCCTTGGCAGTGCGCTCGGCATATGGGCAATCGGGCACATGAATACGAGAAGAGGCAGTATTTAAAACAAAGCCTTCTTCCTCTGTCTGCTCCGCACCGGAAAAAGAAAACGTCTCATTTCCGTTTTCTCCGCCCGGGAATTTATCATTTTGTTTTTCACAACCGCATCCGATCCACAACAGTGCGGCAAGGGTTAAAAGCATTGTCATCCATTTGACAAATACCGACACATTAAAATTATCCATAATAGTAATTGTACTATATTCTCGCAAGAATGTCAATATTATATATGTGACAAACTTGTGAACTTTTATCGTTTATTTTGTTTCCTGGCAATTGGCAAAAAGCGTCCGCGATTTATTATCACGAACGCTTTTCTTTTATTCAAAACTTCCTATGGATCAAAACCCAAATTTTATCCAAACAAACTGCCAAAAAATTTTCCAACTGTTTCTAAAATCTTGAATTTTACAGCATAGCGAATCTCTTTTTCTTCGCTGACCAGTTTTACTTGTTCTTCCTCAAATCCCGCGCCCTGTAATTTTTCTTTTGCCGAGCAAGCACCCATGCAAACCGGCGGATATAATACACACCACCAATTCCTGCCTTTCGCTTCTCCGATACAAATCTGCAAGGACAAATACCGACCTGCAGGCAATACGATATCATCATACTCCTTGGTAGGATAGTACTCTTCAGTGATCTTCAGTGCCACCGAATGACTGCTTCCTTTTTCCGAAAGCACCTCGCTGCATTCTGACAGCAACAATTCTTCTTTTTCTAAAAGCATCCCCTCTGCCTCGCTACGGGAAGTACACGCCTGCATTTGTTCGGACAACACCTCCAAAACACGATCTCTTACTGCCAACTTATTTTCTTGATCCTCTTCAGAATCCGAATTGGCAAGCACATGCAATCTCAGGGTCTTATCATAAATCGCTCTGTCATACGAAGTGGGCAAAAACAGGATAGCAGAACAAAATATTACGATCCCCAGGCATAGTATCAGTATTTTTTTCATATTTTAGTTACACCTCTTTTTAATGATCTGACGTATCTTTCCCCCAATATTTGGTTTTTATACACCAAAATCTAAAATTTCTTTTTTAGCCTTTCGAATCAGCTCCGCCGCATCTGCCATGTCCGCCGCTTCCGCCATCAAATGCATTGCTCCTTCTGATTTAGCTATGATACGCACATTGCCTTCCCTGTATTTGCGCAACATTCCTTCTCCGTCAAAATCCTGTTTGTGAGAAACAATCATGCGCAATTTGGTATCGGTATCGCATGCATCAACATTCACTTCATTCACAGTCATCTCCCGACAAACGGAAGTAAGCTCTGCCGCATGCAAAGAGCCGGAAGCGATCATGGAAGAAAACATCATGGCAGCGGCAAGCCCGTCCTGCAACCATGGCTGTTCTCTGAGCAACCGCATACGCAAATTGGTTTCGGCATCATTTTCAGGATACATCATATAATGTATTATCTTTCCGCCGGCTCCTGTCACCGCTCTCTTAATTATTTCAGGGCAGCAATACGGAAGAAATACCATTCCGTTCAATTTTGCTGTTTCAAGAGCCAATACCATAAAAATCTGCCACCAACCGGCATGCACACCGCATATCGTTGTGTCCACCCGCCTGCCATCCTCGCTTGGCCAAAAGAAAATATCTGCTTTCTCCGAAATAGCAGCGCCTTGCATTTTTAGCGCCTTTTCAAGAACTGCCCCCACCGGGCTTTCGATTTCGGCGACATATGCCGTGATTCCCTGTAGCGATCCCGTGTTTCCTCCCATCAGACCAAGCGACAGGCAATACCGATCCTTGAGTTCTTTTACAGTAGATATCTCCCCCGCCCTTTCCGCTTCCGCAGGAGTTTCCCTTGCATTATCAGAAAACTCTCTTTCAAAACGAGCATCGGGATACAAACCGTTTCTATCAAAGATCCAAATTTTTACTGCATCCTTCGTTTCATCCAAAAACAGAGTATAAACCGCCTTACCGCTTTGCGCTGCAAAAGAAGCCATGGCAGGAAATCCCCACCCGCAATCCTTCAAACCAATGCCGCCGGCAAGAATTCCCTCTGCCAACCCCTTCACAAAATCTGATTGTCCCTTTTTTTCACTGCGCAAAAGTGCAATACTCCCATCTTGGCCCGCGCATGCTGCAAATGCTCTGCCAACACGTCTGCCGCAACGACAGGCATTCCCCAATGGGTGCAAGACCAAACAACCATCCGTAAAAAGTCCTTGTTTCTCCATATTGAAATCAGCCTTCAAAACAGAACGTGCCGCAACAATCGTACCCGCAGGCAAAGAAACACCGTTTCCCACATAACTGCGTTCACCAATCACACAAGAAGCGCCCACCGTAGTATCTTCCTCCACCGTAGCACCTTCTCCCACAATAGTATTCTCGCCGATTACACTGCACTTTACCGTAGCCCCCGCTCCAACTTGGACTGCATCAAATAAAACACTTTCGCTAAGGGATGCAGTGGTTGCCAATTTGACCCCTCGCCCTAAAATATTTTGACCTTTGGAAAGACGCAGATTACACATGCGATAAGCGGTAGGAGTGCCCACATCGCACCAATACCCCTGCCCTTCTTTACTGTACAGTAAAGCGCCGCTTCGCAACAACGCCGGAAAAACATCTGCGCCAAAATCCAACGGCAATCGTGCTTTTGAGATCATAGAAAGCGCCTGTTCTCCCAAAATATATATTCCCGTATTCACCAAGTCGCTCTGAACTCTTGACCAGGTCGGTTTTTCAATAAACCCTTTGATTTTTCCATCCGCCTCACTCTGCACCAATCCAAATCCAATCGGAGTTTCCGCCCGCGCCAAACACAATACTGCCGCCGCCTCCTTCTCTCTTTTAAGCGCCACAGCACTGCGCAAATCAAATTCAAAATACGCATCTCCGCTAACAACGATACATTCTTTTTCTGTATGCAAGCCGGGAATCAGGGTAAGACAGCCGGCACTCCCCTTTGGCTGTTCTTCTTGGATACAAACAGGCTTTAGTTTTCCCCTATACTGTGTAAGAGCCTGTTTTATTTTTTCGCCAAGATAACCGGTCATCAAATATGCCCTCTCCACCCCCATCGATTCTAAACGCCGTAAAATATGGAATAAAAGAGGTTCCCCCAACATTGGCAACAACGGTTTGGGGGTTGTTGCGGTCAGCGGTCTAAGCCGTTTTCCTTCACCGCCCGCAAGAATCACGGCAGGAGGCATTTTAAATTCAGTTGACATCATTGTTCACCTTTCATTTCGCTTTTAATACTATTTTTTCCTTTTCTGTCGGCTTTATTCCGAAAGGTGAATATTTTTCCTCAGCATGGAAAAGAATATTCTATCCGTCTTATGAAAGGTGGGATTTTAATTGCAAAAAAGCCTACAAAAGAAAATGATCGTACTAAAAACCGATGACAGCCAATGCTTTGAAGAAGTATATTTGATATTAAAAGACAAAATGGAATATACGGAAGACAGCGCTATGGTGGAAGAAGCAAACCGTATTATTCAGCATGCACAGAGTCAACGCGTCTATCAAAAAAACAAAAAGGCTGTTTCCCCTATCCGACAACGTTTTGGTTGGTTTTTCTTGGGCATTTTCACTTCCCTTAGCATTGTAGGTCTGACCACGCTCCTGTACGCAGTGCTGTTTTAACATTTTGTTCATAATTTATTCATATTTATTTGTTATATTACTCTTGACAGATAATCGTACAAATGCGGTACAGCCATCGTTCTGTGGGCTTGGAACGTATCGGACACCGCAATACATTTACAGGGACATTTGACGTTAAGTAAATGCCCTTTGCTTTGTTGCACATTTTTACAGAAAGGAACTATATGGCAAAGAACGTAAAGAAACCCGAAGAAAAACTAAAAGTCATGTTGCTGGGCGGTCTGAATGAGATCGGCAAAAACATGACCCTCATCGAATATAAAGATGAAATGATTATTATTGACTGCGGTATTGGTTTCCCGGACGATGATATGTTGGGAATCGATCTGGTGATCCCCGATTTTTCCTATGTGGAAAAAAATCAGGAAAAACTGCTTGGCGTTTTTATCACCCATGGGCACGAGGATCACATTGGCGCACTCCCCTATTTATTAAAAACGCTGAACATACCTATTTTCGCTACTCGCCTTGCCATCGGCATTCTGCAAAACAAATTACAAGAGCATAATTTGGACTTCATTCCCGAGCTTGTGGATGTAGAAGCCGGTGACACTGTAAAAGTCGGAAATTTCCAAGTGGAATTTATTCGCGTTAACCACTCCATTGCAGACGCCTGTTGTCTGGCAATCAAAACCCCCATTGGTACCGTTTTGCACACCGGTGACTTCAAACTGGATCTGACGCCTATCGACGGAGATGTTATGGATCTGCACCGTCTTGCCGAAATCGGCAAAAAAGGTGTATTGTTAATGCTCTGCGAATCGACCAATGTGGAGCGCCCCGGTTATACACCTTCCGAACGTACGGTGGGGCAGGCACTAGACAACATCTTCTCCCAAAACCGCGATAAGCGTCTTGTCATTGCCACCTTTTCATCCAACGTACACCGTGTACAGCAGATCATAGACAAAAGCGCCCGTTATGGCAGAAAAGTTGCCATAACGGGACGCAGTATGCAAAATATTGTATCCGCCGCCAGTGAACTCGGCTACATGAACGTGCCGGAAGGCTTACTTGCGGACATCAACGAGATGAAACGATATAATCCCGAACAGCTCACCATCATCTGCACCGGCAGCCAAGGAGAGCCCATGTCTGCGCTTTACCGTATGGCATACGGCGAGCACGACCGCGTGATCTTAGGCAGCAAAGACCTTGTAGTCATTTCCGCTCACCCCATCCCCGGAAATGAAAAGCTGGTGGATAATATCGTAAACGAACTCTACCGCAGAGGCATTTCAGTTTACCGTGAAGCGACCTCCGATGTTCATGTATCGGGACACGCCTGCCGCGAAGAAATCAAGCTGATGCACGCTCTGATCAAGCCAAAGTTTTTCATGCCCATTCACGGTGAGTGTAAGCACCTTTGTTCGCACAGAGATCTCGCTATCGAAATGGGAATGCCTGAAAAAAACATTTTTGTTTCCGACATTGGAAAAGTATTGGAAGTGGGTCAAAAATCTGCCGCATTCAATGGTACAGTGCCTGCCGGCAAGATCATGATCGACGGAAAAGGTGTCGGGGATGTGGGCAGCATTGTACTGCGTGACCGCAAACATTTGGGCGAGGACGGCATCATCGTCATCGTAGCGGTGGTAAACAGTTATGACAACACCATTGCATCCGCCCCCGACATTGTCACCCGCGGTTTTGTATATGTCAAAGAATCGGAAGAATTGATGGCTGATCTGAAACAAGAAGCGTTTGATAGTCTCAGTGACAGCCTTGGCATGGGAATCAACGATTGGGCGCAAATCAAAAACAAACTCCGCGACGACATCAATCATCTCATTTACAACAAAACCAAGCGCCGTCCCATGGTTCTGCCGGTAATCATCAATTTATAATGCGTTTTGAGCCGCTTATTCATAGCGGCTCATTTTTCTTGACTTTTCTTTGAACTTATGCTACAATTCTCCTACTATCATACAGGAGAAAAACATGTTAGTTTATAAGATTTTCATCTGTTTTCTTGCAGGCATGGGAGCCGGACTCGGTACCGGTTTTGCTGGCATGAGTGCCGCGGCAGTCATTAGTCCCATGCTTACCACCTTTTTGAATATGGATCCCTACCTTGCTGTGGGTATCGCCCTTGCTTCCGATGTGCTTGCCAGCGCCGTTTCGGCATATACATATGGCAAAAACAAAAATTTGGACATCAAAAACGGGATCGTTATGATGTGCGCTGTCCTTTTGTTCACCGTGGTTGGCAGTTTGGTTGCCAATCAGGTAGAACGCTCCACCATGGGGAATTTCTCGGTATTTATGACCATGATACTGGGTATTAAATTTATCGTAAAGCCTGTTATGACCACAAAAGAGGCAAGAGGCGGGAAATCCCGCCGCCGTCAGATCACCGAAAGTTTGCTTTGCGGCATTCTCATCGGATTCATCTGCGGCTTTGTAGGCGCAGGCGGCGGCATGATGATGCTATTGATTTTGACAGGAGTTCTCGGCTATGAGCTGAAAACTGCCGTGGGCACCAGTGTTTTCATCATGGCATTTACTGCCTTTACCGGATCGGTCAGTCATTTTATTGCAGGCGGTATGCCTGATTTGACAATCCTATTTCTATGCATCGTTTTCACCCTTCTTTGGGCAAGGCTTGCCGCACTTTGGGCAAACAAAGCATCACCCAAAACCCTTAATCGTGCCACGGGCATCATTCTAACTGTCCTTGGAGCGGTCATACTGGCAGTCAATTATCTGTAAACCATCCTACCTTTGAAACTTTAAATACCATAAACAAAACAAAGAGAGATGTCTCATTGCTAAGAAATCTCTCTTTGGTTATATAATAATAAAATATTTATTCCGCTATTCCGAGCGGTTCCCAGGTTTCAAACAGCATAATACTTGCTTGCTCTTCGGTAATTCCAAAGGAAGCGGTCATTTCCGCCACCAAAAGCGCTCTTGCTTCGCGGTAAGAACGATCATCATGGGCATACAATCGCTTTCCTTTGCTTTCCAACTCCATTCTGCGACTTTGAATCGTCTTCATAAGCATCAGCAGTTCCGTAGCCGAACCGTTTGCCACGCACGCCATATTCGCCGTTTTACGTTCTCGGTCATTCTCGATCCATGCAAGCTCATCAATTGTATCAATACTTGCAAGCAACTCTTTCATTTCATTTTCGAAAAGCGGTTTGCGAATACGGTTGACCAGCGTTTCATTGGAAAAAGGCACATAAATACGCGAACCTTTGCTCTTTGATTCCAGTACGTAATACATCAGCGCTTCTTTTCCGAAACGTTTCTCTTCGGTCCCAAGCACCGTACAGATCCCTTCCGTGCCGTAAAGCACAACCTCGCCAATTTGATAATTCATAACCACCTCAAAAAGCTCCTGATATTTGCTAATTATATTTTAGCACTTTCTAGCCAAAAATGTAATAGGCAAATTCTACAAACTTATAGTCAATTTCGCCTCCTATGGTTAAAATCATTCCTATTTTGACTTGAATTTTGCAACAAAAAATGATACAATAGAAAAAACGCAAAGGAGAACATCATGAGTGAAGTATCCCTGAAAGGCTGGCATGCCGAAGAGATCCGTTTTATCAATAAAGTAAAACCCGGAACCCGGATCCAGCTTGAACATAAATTTCAGTATAATGTAAAATATGCCGGCAACAATCTTTGCCAATGCGAATTGACACTGGATGCACAGCATAAAGAATCTCCCGATATGTTTGGAATCCACGCAGTCATCATAGGACTGTTTTCCTATAAAGAAGGCACTGCCAAAGAAAACATTCACATACAAACCTACAAAGAACTCTTTCCTTTTGCCCGTGCCATGCTGTCCGGCGTTACAGTAAATGCAGGCATCCCTCCCATCATCTTTCCCATGGCAGAAATTGAAAAACAAAACATCATCCGTTTCGACATGAACGGATTTAAGGGTGACAAAGAATGAAGGCCACTACCTTATGTTATATTGAAAAAGACGGATGCTATCTCATGCTCCACCGCACAAAAAAAGAGCAAGATGTTAATAAGGGCAAGTGGATCGGAGTAGGCGGTCACATCGAAGAAAACGAATCTCCCGATGAATGCATCTTGAGAGAAGTCTTGGAAGAAACAGGACTCATTTTACAAAACTGCCATGCCCGCGGTCTTGTAACCTTTGTTTCGGATACCTTTGAAGGTGAATGGATGCATCTTTTTACTGCTGACGCTTTTACCGGAACATTGCAGGAGTGTAGCGAAGGTGAATTGAAATGGATATCCAAAGAAGACGTTCCACATCTTCGGCTATGGGAGGGCGACCGCATATTCTTAGAACTGCTCACCCGGGATATTCCTTATTTTTCACTAAAACTAATCTACCGCGGGGACAAACTGACCGATGCGGTACTGAATGGAAATCCAATCACACGATGAGGTATTTATGAATATTGAAGGAAAAAAGATTGTGTTTCTCGGCGACAGTATCACCGAAGGATGGGGGGTATCCCATCCCGATAAAATTTATTTGAATCTTTTGAAAGAACGTTTTCATCTTGAAAAGGCAACCAATTACGGCATTTCCGCCACTCGCATTGCCAAACGCTTAGAATGGGTCGACTGGATCAAAAGCGACGGTGAAATGTGCAACCGTTGCCGCGAAATGGATACCGATGCAGATATCTGTATCTTTTTCGGCGGTACCAATGACTACGGTCATGGCGATGCACCGCTTGGGCATTTTGAAGATCGCAGAGACGACACCTTTTATGGTGCTTGCCATCTGCTGTTTTCCTATTTGGCTGAAACCTATCCAACTGTTGTCATTATGACTCCTCTGCACTGCCGCAATGACCGTCATCAAAAGGCAAACTACAAGGAGACTGCCAATTTAAAAACCTTTGTGAATATCATCAAAGAAGTGGCAGAGTACTATGCCATTCCCGTGCTCGATTTATATGCCGTTTCGGGCATTCAGCCCGATCTTGACGGCAATCGTGAGCGTCTTTGTCCCGACGGTCTGCACCCAAACGATGCAGGACATGTATTGATTGCCGACCGTCTGGCAGGTTTTTTACAAACATTATAAGAAACAATCGGTCAGCTGCAAGTGCATTTGATCGATTGTTTTGTTTTTCCATATGTCAGACAGAATTTCATGTAAAAACAAACGTAAAAAGGAGTTTGCTCAAAACACAAACTCCTTTTTACGTTTATATTAGTCCTTCTTCTTGAAAATGGAGAAGAAGCCGCTGTTCTTTTTATCATCGGTTTCTGCAACTTCGACAGCAGGAATAGGAGCAGGCTCAGCTTTGGGCGCAGGTGCTTCAACCTTTACCTCTTCCATTCTGGGAGCGCGGGGCTCTCTTTGCTCACGGGGAGCTCTGGGACCGCGATCACCGCCGCCGTTACGGTTGCCGCCGCGGTTGCCGCCACGGTCACCACCGCGATTGCCGCGATCGCCGCCGTTACGGTTGCCACCTTCACGGGGAGCGCGAGGAGGACGACTTTCGCCTTCTTCACCGCCGCCGAGGGCTGCCTTACGGGACAGGTTCATTCTGCCCTTATCGTCGATACCGGTGTACATTACAATGATCTCATCGCCAACGCTGACAACATCCTCAACCTTTTCTACAAACTTGGTGTCCAAATTGCGAACATGGCAGAGGGCTTCCTTGCCGGGAGCAAATTCAACATATGCACCGCATTCGATAATACGGGTAACCTTACCGGTGTAAATAGCACCCACTTCAGGTTCAAAGCAGATCGCATCAATTTGCGCCTTAGCTGCCAAAGCACCGTTACGGTCAGCAGAAGCGATATATACGGTACCATCATCCTGAATGTCGATCTTTGCGCCGGTTTCAGCGACGATCTTTTGGATGACTTCGCCGCCCTTACCGATTACTTCACGAATCTTTTCGGGCTTGATCTGCATAGTGATCATCTTAGGGGCAGTTTCCGCAACTTCTTCTCTGGGAGCGGGAATTGCCTTCAGGATCACTTCGTCAATGATATATTCTCTGCCCTTCTTGGTCTTTTCAAACGCGCTCTTGATGATCTCAGGAGTCAAGCCGTCAACCTTCAGGTCCATCTGAATAGAGGTAATACCCTTGTGAGTACCTGCTACCTTAAAGTCCATATCTCCGTAGAAGTCTTCCAGACCCTGAATATCAATCATGGTGTCAAATGAGCCGTCTTCAGCAGTGATCAGACCGCAAGAAATACCGGCAACGGGAGCTTTCAGCGGAACACCTGCCGCCATCAGTGCCAAAGTAGAGCCGCAAACGGAAGCCTGAGAGGTAGATCCGTTAGAGGAAATAACCTCGGAAACAGTACGGATTGCATAGGGGAATTCTTCCACAGAAGGAAGAACAGGGATCAAAGATCTTTCAGCCAATGCACCGTGACCAATCTCGCGGCGTCCGGGAGAACGAACTGCCTTTGCTTCACCGACAGAGAAACCGGGGAAGTTATAGTGATGCATATAGCGCTTAGTCACTTCTTCGTCAATGGTATCCAATTCCTGACTTTCGGAAAGAGTACCGAGAGTTGCAATGGTCAAAACCTGGGTCTGACCACGGGTGAACATACCGGAGCCGTGTACTTTGGGAAGCAGATCAACCTGCGCATCCAAAGGACGGATCTGATCCATCGTTCTGCCGTCGACTCTCTTCTTGTCAACGAGCAACCATCTGCGAACGATCTTTTTCTGAATCTTGTAAATCAACTCAGGCAGAATAGCGGCGATGTCGGGATATTCTTCGCTGAATTTTTCAACGATATCATCCTGAATGGGCTGCATCTTGGCGTCACGCACATTTTTATCGTCGGTATCCAGTGCTTCCATAACAGCCTTTTCGCAATATGCGAATACCTTGTCAAACATATCGTGATCCAGTTCGCAGGAAGGATAGTCAAACTTAGGCTTACCGATCTCAGCAACGATCTCATCAATGAAGGCACAGATCTTCTTGATCTCTGCGTGTGCCTGCATGATTGCTTCGAACATGGTGTCATCGTCTACTTCGTTGGCACCTGCTTCGATCATTACAACCTTTTCCTTAGAGCCGGCAACAGTCAGTTGCAGGTCGCTTACTTTTCTCTGCTCCTGGGTGGGGTTGATGACGATCTTGCCGTCAACCAAACCTACAAATACACCCGCAATCGGTCCGTTCCACGGAATATCGGAAATGGAGAGTGCGATAGATGCACCGATCATACCGGTAATTTCGTGAGAGCAATCGTAGTCCACGCTCATAACCATCAAGTTCAGTGCCACATCATTACGCAAATCCTTAGGGAACAGGGGACGAATGGGGCGGTCGATCACACGGGAGGTGAGAATGGATTTTTCGGAAGGTCTGCCTTCTCTGCGCAGATATCCGCCGGGGATCTTACCAACAGCGTACATTCTTTCATCAAAATCTACCGACAGGGGCAAAAAGTCAATACCGTCTCTGGGCTTTGCAGATGCGGTAGCGGTGGCGAGAATGCTGGTTTCGCCATACTGAATAAGGCAGGAGCCATTGGCCAGACCTGCCATTTTACCGGTTTCCACGCGCAAAGTTCTACCGGCAACGGTGGTTTCGAATGTCTTAAAATTCTTGAATTCAAGCTGTGTTGACATTGCCATAATGCTTTTCCTCTTCTTTCTTGCCCGGCAGGTTTAGCACTTAAATACACCGTTCATATAAACAAACGGCATATTTAACTGCTAATTCCACCTGGCATATCTTTTATAATATAATATTTTCAAGGGGTGTACGATTCAGCATACACCCCTCATTTGGCGAAAATTATTTACGCAGACCCAGCTTTTCAACGATATCACGGTAACGGGTGATATCCTTCTTCTGAAGGTAGTTCAGCAGGTTTCTTCTGTGACCAACCATCTTCAAAAGACCTCTGCGGCTGTGGTGGTCCTTTGCATTCACCTTCAGGTGCTCAGTGAGCTGGTTGATGCGGGCGGTCAGAACAGCGATCTGAACTTCGGGAGAACCGGTGTCGCCTTCATGGGTAGCGTAAGTTTCAATAATCTTTTGCTTTTCGTCTTTGAGTAACATATTTGTTCACCTCTATAAAATATTTCGTCAACCGAAGGGGCGGTGGGTGAGATCGGCAAATAACCGCTTTATCCGTTCCCTGCGGATGCGTTCTTTCCGGTTGTCAGCGCAACCGAAATGCATTGTACCATAAAACCAAAGATTTGTAAAGTATTTTTTGAAAATTTACAAAATATTTTTATTTTCAATCAGCAATATTGCCGTCCGTGCACTTTTTCTACCTTTTGCACAAACTTTCTGTTTTTTATTGAGCATTTTTTATAAAAAGAACACAGCACAGGCACAGATGCTACCGTTTTGATGCAAAAAACGCCGTTTTTATCCACAAAAACAGCGTTTTTCTCTCTTTTTCACCGCCCTAATTATACCACAAAACGCACCAAAAGTCAAGACTTGTATTTTACAATTTATTCTGTATAATGACCATGAAAGGAGTTGATCATATGCAAAACATATTTAGCCTAATCGTTCCGTCCCCAAACACGACGCAGCAACTACTCTTAAAAACCAACGAACGCACGGAAAAATACGGTCTTGTACTGACCGAAGCACAAGCAATGGAGCTTGCTCTCACCTTTCAAACCTCCCTTTCCGAAAATCGGATCATAGAGGTCGGATGCAAAGGCGTTTCCAAACTGCTCGAAGCCTTTGCCGCATCCTGTTACGTGGACAATTCCAACTTTGCTGACATAGTGAATGAAATGACAGAAGCATTTTACCATATCAAACGGCAAGCCCCCCTTGAGATCAACGATAACGCCGTAATTGCCGCCATGGTAGATTTTTTTGATAATATCAGCCATGGTTCAATCGAACTCTTTTTTGGCAGAGACATGGAGATACTGATTCGCTATATCCAAGAGGGAAAACACAACTGGGAAGAGAATCCGCACTATCGGATCAGAAAGGAGGACTACTATGACACAGCTCCCGATTATACCGGCACCTACGCCGACGATTTCTGAACCTTTTTTCATTGATCCTAAAAATTTTGTTCTCTCTTTGATAGCAGAAGGCGCACGTTTGGGAATATTAACGCAGGACGAATTTGACGCTGTGCACACAGGTATTCTCAACATATTGGCAGAAAATATTCTCTGCATCTCCAAGGGCAGATCCACATCTGTCAAGGAAGAAACCGCAAAGACACTGTTTGACAATATCCTTTTTCATATCGAAGCCGCTTTAAAATCCTCCGGCACACCGCAAGCTGCGATGAACCGTTTGAAAACCGAAAATATCCATCAAATTTACGAAGACGGCAGAGGCATGGCAAACAAAGCTCTGGACGAAGCGTGCGAACTATGGAGCAAGCTGAATAAAACATTGCGCTCCGATATGGACATTTATTACAAACGTCTGATCGTCGAAAGTCTTTCCGCATATCTTGGAAATTATGACCATAAATTCGAACCTAAAACAGAATTGGAGATTTTTCTGCCCTCCTGCGGGATCGATTGCCGTCTATGCGGAATCCATGAGGTATTGGCGGCAATGCGCGAAATAGCATCCCGTCAATCATTTGCATAATAGACACAGCCGCGGCTTCACAATGATGGAAAGCCGCGGCAATCTTATTCTTCAATTTTATGGGGCAAAGGGTATCCCTCTTTACCGATCATGGCGATCATTTTGATCGTTCCTTCCTGGCGCGCATATTTTTCAATCAAATTATCTGTAAAGTACTGATACGGCAGATACTTTGACGCAGTGTGGTAGGCTTCCAACAAAGCCCCCGTACAATCCGAACGACTGCTTCCCTTGGGAATGCAGAACACGTATACACTGTCCATGTCGTAGAATGTTTTGTATTCTCCGTTTTCGGTATAAGGAACGGGCAACATACCGTAAGAATCCCTCGCTTTGGTCATCAGCTCCATATCACCCACCGTTCCGATCAAAAACGGAATTCTTCCCATCATGAACGCAGTACGTCCGTCTGCACCGTGCAGTTCAATGGAAAGATCTTCAAACGATCCTTGCTGTGCCAATGCGGTTGTCAAATGGGATATCATTTCTGACGAAACAGAAGAGGCAAGTGCAGTTTTCCCGGCAACGCTTTCATACGCCGCCAATACTTTGCAAAGGGCTTGCATATCCCAAGTTCCCCGCTCTGCCATGGCATAACCGTCAAATTTCATATCCACAGCAGCCAACAATTCAAAATTCACATACAAAACGATCTGGCTTTTGAAAAGCTGAGAACCGTCCCCCACAATACCGTATGTTCCGGTATCATCGGAAAACAATTCTGTCATGGCGGCATCAAAACAATCGTCATTCGGATTCATAAACGGCAGAGTTTCCAATCGTTCCAAAAGATCTGCGTCTTTGAACCGAAAATATTCTGTTGCCGACAGAATCAAAAGATCGGCAAAATATTCTGACACACCAACCTTTTCCACCATACTCTTTACGCCATAATACATATGACCCTTGGAGTATTCGCTCAAAGTGATCTTTCCGTTATATTTCTTTTCAATCACATCCAAAACAGTCGACATTGTCGAATCCGCCAAAAGATACGCATTTTCAGGCACTGCAATCATAATCGCTGTTCCTTCAAAATCAAACATGCGAAGACTGTCCAGCAGTTCTTCCGGCGTTTGAACGGATATTTCTTCCTTATTATCATCGTCCGAAACACTTGGCTCAGGCGGTTCCTTATCGGAAACAGTGGGCTGTTTTGTATCGAATGATTTTTTTCTTTGAAAGATTTCGCAGGAGGTCAAAAGCATCATCAATGCCAGTACAAGGCATGCAAGCCGTATCATTTTAGTTATTCTCATACGTTTCCCCCTTTTCCAATTTTTAATCAATCAGATCTTTTTGTATTTTACACCATCCTTGGTATCGGTGATCTCAATGCCGCTTGCCAAAAGCTCTGCACGAATAGCATCCGCTTCGGCATAATTTTTTTGCTTTTTGGCATTTGCTCTTGCAGCAATGCGTTCCTCAATCCAGGCAACCAACTGCGCATCCAATCCGTTTTCTTCCTTTTGGGGTTCAGTAGCGGATTCGGCAGCCGACAGCAGATTTAATTGCAGCACTGTATCCATATCCGCAATTGCCTGCAATTTGGTGGCGGCATTGGCATCTGCCTTGAGCACATCGTAAAGTGCGGTAACTGCAAGAGATGTGTTTAAGTCATTGTCCATGGCATCGGCAAATGTCTTCTTAATTTCAGCCAATTTTGCCGCATCTACACTGCTCTTCTTGCCCTCGGGCAGAAGCGATGCAATTCTGGCAACCAGTTTTTTATATGCAGTAGCCGCATTGTCCAAATTTTCGTAGCTGAATACCAAACCCTTGCGGTAATGGGATTGCAGGCAGAAGAAGCGGTATACCAACGGGTCATATCCCTTTTCTTTCAACAAAGAAACAGTCAGGAACTCTCCCTTGCTCTTACTCATTTTTCCCGAATTGGTATTCAAATGGTGCACATGGAACCAATATTTGCACCATTCATGTCCGATGTAAGCTTCGCTCTGAGCAATTTCATTGGTATGGTGCGGGAATGCGTTGTCAATACCGCCGCAGTGGATATCCAAATACTCACCCAAATACTTCATGGAAATGCAGGAGCATTCAATATGCCAGCCGGGATAACCAAGGCCAAAGGGACTGTCCCATTTCAGTTCCTGATCATCAAACTTAGACTTTGTAAACCACAAAACGAAATCCGCCTTGTTTCGTTTATTACTATCGGCTTCTACGCCTTCTCGTACACCCACTGCCAAATCTTCTTCTTCAAAATCGTTAAATACATAGTACTGCTTTAATTTCGAAGTGTCAAAATAAATATTTCCGCCCGCTTCATACGCATACCCTTTTTCCAAAAGAACAGTGATGGTATGAATAAATTCATCAATACACCCTGTGGCAGGCTGCACCACATCGGGGGTTTTGATGTTAAGCGCTTTGCAGTCTTCAAAAAATGCATCGGTATAAAACTTTGCAATCTCCAAAACGGTCTTCTTTTCTCTCTTGGCGCCCTTAAGCATCTTATCTTCACCGGTATCGCCGTCGCTGGACAAATGTCCCACATCTGTAATGTTCATAACACGGGTGACATCGTATCCCGCATAACGCAGATAACGCTCCAGCACATCTTCCATGATATAGCTGCGCAAATTTCCGATATGAGCGAAATGATATACCGTAGGTCCGCAGGTATACATGCTGACCTTTCCGGGCTCGTGGGGAATAAATTCATCCTTTTGTCTTGTCAAAGAATTATACAGTTTCATTTTGATCGTCTCCGTTCTTCATTTTGTTTTGCGCCATTTCCAATAGTTCTATACGGTGTTGCAGGCGGCACAGCTCCTGAGAAACCGGGTCGGGAATATGGATCTGGTCAAGATCCGCAATTTTCATATTACCTCTTCGCACAATACGCGCAGGTATGCCCACGGCAGTACAATTATCGGGAATATCCTGCAGTACCACAGCGCCTGCTGCTATTTTGACATTGTCACCGATTTTGACAGGACCAAGCACTTTGGCACCTGCTCCTACCATTACATTATTTCCAAGCGTCGGATGGCGTTTTCCGACATCTTTGCCTGTTCCTCCAAGGGTCACTCCTTGGTAAATAGTACAGTTATCGCCGATCTCGGTAGTTTCACCGATCACCACCCCTGTACCGTGGTCAATAAATAAGCCTTTTCCGATTTTGGCTCCCGGATGGATCTCCACACCGGTAAGCATACGAGCGCTTTGGCTGACAAACCGCGCTGTAAATCGATGCCCCTTCATCTGCAACGCATGTGCGGCACGGTGCGCCAAGGTTGCATGCAGTCCGGAATACAAAAGCATCACTTCAACATCGCTGGTCGCCGCAGGATCTCGCTCTCTGATCGCCCGCACATCCTGTTGCACCGATTCGCCAAACGGAATTTTCGTTTCATGCGTATTCGATGCCGCATTGAATGCAATCGGCAAGCGCACCTGTGCCACAATTTTGTTTTTCCTTTTTACGGTTATTTTCAAATTCAACACTCCCAAAATACAAAAACCACAGAAACGATCCAAGAGGCGTTTCCGCGGTTCCACTCTGATTTGTAACTTGAGCCCCTTAACGCGGGAAACGGCAGGCACTACCGGATCATCTTTCGCACCTGTAGCCAACAGGCGCACGCCGCACATCCCTCGATGTCCGCTTTCAGCCTGGGCGGTCATTCTCTGCAACCGGGATCATTGCACGGATTTTTCCTGTTCATTGCTTTGATATATTCTATACAGTGTAGCACTATTCTTTATTATTATACACTGTTTTTCTTGTTTTGTAAAGTCCTTTCTTAAAATTTCTTATTATTCCTATACTTATAAAATCTTTCGATTTTCTCTTGATTTTTTGTTACAAATAGTGTATTCTATATATGATTCATTTTTAATTAAATGTTTTTTATATTTACATTGCCTTTGGCGCATGAGGTAGTCTATGAAAAACGACAAAACGCTCACATTTCCTATTCGGGAAGAAAGAGAAAAAGAAATTCGTGCAACTCTGCAAAATGTCTATAATTCTCTTAGGGAAAAGGGATATAATCCCATCAATCAGATCGTAGGGTATATTCTCACCGAAGAACCCACCTACATCACCAATCACAACAATGCCAGAAGTCTGATCTGCAAGATCGACAGAGATGAACTGCTGAATGTTCTCGTCCGCTCCTATCTCGGTCTCTGATATTGCGGCAACGGGCTGCGTGGCAGCACTGGGATGTTTCGATGGACTGCACACGGGGCATCGAAAGATTTTTTCCTGCGCAAAAGAACAGGCGTCCCGCTTGGCTCTTCCGCTTGTTGTGTATTCTCCGGAAGCCAAAAAGGGGCAATCTCTTCTTACTCCCGCCAACGAGAAGAAGCGCCTGCTGTATCATCTGGGCGCCGACTGTGTTATTCTTGCTGATTTTGAAAAAATCAAGGATCTTTCTCCGGAGCAGTTTGTGACAGAGATCCTGTGTCGCACCCTCAATTGTCATACCGCAGTCTGCGGATACAATTTCTCATTTGGTCATCAAGCAGCGGGGGACAGCGCTTTACTGCATCGGCTAATGACCGAACTGGGGCGGCGCACTCTGATACAATCGGAGGTCAATATCAACGGCAGCCCCGTATCCAGCACTCGCATTCGTTCATTACTGCTGCAAGGGTATATCCAAGAAGCAAACGAGCTGTTAGAGCAGCCTTATTTTGTCACGGGTACAGTCAGCCACGGCCGTGCAATCGGAAGAACGCTCGGCTTTCCTACTTTGAATCTTTCTTTTCAAGATGGAAAATTGATTCCTAAAAACGGGGTATACTATAGCAGAGTAATCACAGAAAGCGGCATATACGGTGCAGTTTCCAATATCGGTATGCGCCCCACTTTTTCGGATTGCCCTGCCGAACCTGTTTTGGAAGCTCATCTGCTCAATTTTTCGGGTGATCTGTATCAACAGGCAGTCACCGTGGAACTCATTCATTTTTTGCGGCCCGAGACGGCATTCCGGGACAGCAACGCACTTGCCGAAGCGGTACACCGCGATATTACTGCTGCCTATGAAATGGCAAGTACCGATCCGATCCTATTAAGGGACTGAACATGAAAAATAAACTTATAGTATATCTCTTGGTATTGGCTTTTCTTTTGTCATTTTTCGTTTTTCCGACATCCGCTGAGCCATTATCCCCTCCTGACACATCCGGCGCTGTCAGTGTCCTTGTCTACAACCTGGACAGCGACAGCCTTGTTTTTTCGCATGAATGCGACAAATTGGTCTATCCTGCATCCACTGTCAAGATCATGGTAGCACTGATCGCCATTGAATACTTTTCTGATTCACCCGACGCGCTTGAGACCAAAATTACAATTCCTGCCGAAGTAATCCGTGAATCCACAGGCCTTTCCATGGAGCTTCGCCGAAACGAAACCCTCACCGCCAAAGATCTGCTTGCCGGTATGATTATTGCCGGTGCCAACGATGCAGCCTACGCATTAGCCCTTGCCATAGACGGCAGTATTGATACATTTATTTCCCGCATGAATCGCACTGCCAATACACTTGGCATGAAAGACACTGTTTTTTATAATGTATCCGGGCTGGATGAAGCGCCGTCTACCACCGCAAACGACCTTTTGATTCTTGCCAAAAAAGCATTTGAAAACCCCATATATATGGAGCTGGCGGGCATGGCGCGTTATACCGTAGACGAAACGTCTCAGCATACGCAAAGAACACTCTACACCCGTAATTATCTTTTGTCCAAACAAACCTATGCCGATTATTATTACGAACCCGCAACAGGCATGAATGCGGGAGCCACCGATAACGCCGGATACTGTATTGTTTCCAGCGCACGCATCAACAATGAAAATTATCTTTGTATCGTCATGGGGGCTGCAAAATTTGAAAATTTCAAAATTGCCAAAGCCTTTTTTGAATGGAGTTCACAAGCGTACGGATACCGAACCGTTCTTTCTAAAACCAACATACTGGCAGAAATCTCAGTAGTACTCGCCGGGGCATCCGACTATATTACCGTCATTCCCAAAAGCGATGTATCCTGTTACATTCCGCTGTATCTGGATCTTTCCACCGCCGTCGCCGTGGAAACCGATATGTACTTTCAAAAATTGACAGCTCCCGTAAAAGCAGGACTCATCGTTGGAGAAGCAATTGTATATGTAGAAGGCAAGGAAGTCGCGCGGGTGGAATTAATCACCGCCTCCTCCCTTTCCCGAGATCACTCGGAACAATTCTCACGGCGGCTACGCAATTTTTTGGTTTCCTCCGGATTTTTGTGGACACTTGCCATTACGTTTCTCTGTTGTGTTGCCTATATACTGATTGTAGCACGCATGCGCTATCTGCGTATCGTCAAGCAAATTATGGAAGTGCCGGATGAAGACGATGATCTTCCTCCTTCTGTCTCCACCACGCCTGACACGAATAAAAAGGAGAACCATTGATTAACTATTTTGATACAATATACGGAAACAACGACAGCATTCGTTATTTTACCTGTGCAATCAAGGAAAACAAACTGGCACACGCTTATATTTTGGAAGGCCCTGCCGGCAGCGGAAAACGAACCTTTGCAAAAGCAATTGCCGCCACCAGAGAAAAAGACAGTCAGTTTGCCGACAAAATACTTTCCGAAAACTCCCCCGATCTGATGTTTTTCGGTCTTGCCGAAAAAAAGAAGACCATTGGCGTAGATACAATACGAACACTCAAAAACGCCGTTTATATCAAGCCAAGCGAACTGGACGCAAAGTTTTTTATATTAACCGATTGCCAAGCAATGACCACTGCTGCACAAAATGCCGCACTGAAGATTTTGGAGGATCCGCCGCAAAACGTATACTTTTTCCTTTGTACCGACAGTTCCTCTGCACTTCTGCCTACCGTTCGTTCCCGTGCTCAAACAATCCGTATGCAAATCTTTGGCGAAAACGAACTTGGGCTATATGCAAAAAAAGATCCCAAATGGCAATCGCTTTCGCAAAGAGATCCCGAAGGCTTTATGCGTACCATCAAAAAAGCCAACGGATGCATCGGGAACCTATATAATAACACCGATGATAAAGACGAATTGCGTATGCAAGAAAACGCATTAAAACTGATATCATTATTGGACAGCGGTGAATACGTACCACTGCTCTTATACTGTACCAAGATCGCCTCCAGCCGAAGCGAACTGGACTATCTGCTTTTAAAAACCGCACTCGGTCTTCGCGATATTCTCGCCTGCCGACACGGAAACCCCATTGATATGCAGTTATATCTATCTGAGAGTGCCGCGCTGAATGCCGCTTTTCATTTGACAACCTACGCTATTCTCAGTGTCATAACAGAAATTGAACAAACAAGACTTCAACTCACCGGCAATCCCAATTTAAAGGGTGCGCAAATTTTACTTGCGGACAAACTGTTCCGCGCTATACAAAATTAAAACCGAGGTAACAGAATTTTATGTCTGAACAGAATAAAAACGAGAACACTTCCGCCGCCTACAAAAAGCATGGCGGAAATAAAAACCGCCGTCCCGGTAAATACGGACGATATCCCGGCAAAAAACGCCCCAAAGAACAGGAAAACCAAACTGTATTAGAAGAAACTCTCGGCACCGACATTCGCAATGATGAACCCTACGATGAGCAGGAAGAAATAACATCTTTGTTTACATTCGAAGAATCCGTTTCGGATGAATCGATTGAAACAGCGGCAGACATCCAAATTACCGACAATATCGGTCATGAGGACACGACCGAATCGGCGGCAGAACCTCAAACCGAAGAGCATTCGGAAAACTCCGATCCTACACCTGAACTAACCGAGGTCATCGGGGTTCGCTTCCGCACATCGGGAAAGATCTATTATTTCAACAACTGCGGCGTGACTTACCCTCTTGGCTGTCATGCCATTGTAGACACTGCCCGCGGGGTGGAATATGGAGAGGTCGCCATGACCAATCGCATGGTTCCTACCTCTGAGCTGGTGCTTCCTTTGCGCGAAGCACTCCGGGTCGCCACACCGGACGATGACCGCCATCATGCCGAAAACAGGCAAAAAGAAAGCGATGCCGTTGAAATATGGGAAAAGAAAGTTGCCGCCCACGGACTGGAAATGAAGCTTATTGATGTGGAATGCACATTTGACAACAGCAAATTGCTCTTCTACTTCACTGCAGAAGGGCGTGTTGACTTCCGCGATCTGGTCAAGGACCTGGCATCCGTCTTCCGTTGCAGAATAGAACTCAGACAAATGGGTATTCGTGACGAAGCCAAGATCTTAGGCGGACTTGGCGTTTGCGGCCGTCCTTTCTGCTGTCACAGCTTTCTGCCCGATTTTGTCCAGGTTTCCATTAAAATGGCAAAAGAACAAAATCTATCCCTTAACTCCGCCAAGATTTCGGGGGCGTGTGGTCGTTTGATGTGCTGTCTGCGCTATGAATACGATGTATATTGCGAAGAAGCGAAATTGACTCCTCGTGTCGATTCCCTTGTCAGAACCCCCGAAGGCGTAGGCACCGTAGTTGAAACCAAACCGCTGCTCGGACTTGTAAAAGTACAGCTTGCCAACAGTCCCGATGCAGCTCCCATGGTATTCAGCAGAGATTTATTAAAAATAATTCAACCTGGCGAACCCATTGAAGATCCCAAGCCGACTCCCTCTTTGCCAAAAGAAAAACCAAGCAAGCTTGCCGATGGCATAAAAGCGGAGCAATCATCCAAAAATCCCGTCCCCAATCATCGCAAACGGCAATTTGAACCATCGGAAAGAAAAAAAGCCCCTGAAAACGATAATAAATCTACCGAACGCCAAGAAAAAATTGCCAAACAAGAAAAGCCTGTTCGAAACGAAAAGTCGGATAAAATCGAAAAAGTCGAAAAAACAGATAAAACCGATAAGACAGAGCCCGTGAAGATCGAACGCAAATACAGCATCCAAAAAGGAAAAGACGCCTCCAAAACGGAGGGAAATGCGTCTAAAAAACGTGACGGAAACCATCCCAATCGAAAGAATTATCCGCCTCGTGACAAAAAAGACAAAAAATCGGGCGAATCCTCATAAAATTCCACAAAAAAATTTCAAAAAACATTTGCATTTTTCAAAAAAATATGCTAGAATGAAGAAAACAAATACGGAGGTATTCAAACCATGGCATACAAGATTTCCAGCGAATGCATTGCTTGCGGCGCTTGCGCTGCAGAATGTCCTGTTAACGCTATCAGCGAAAAGGACGGTACGTACGTAATCAATCCTGATGAATGTCTGGATTGCGGTGCTTGCGCAGGCGTTTGCCCTGTAGGCGCACCCTCTGCAGAATAATCTCTGCATATTCGTTCAAATTTAATGAGGGATGGCGTACCTTTGGTGCATCATCCCTTATTTTCATTCCGGGAGGTGTTTGCCATCGAAGCGACATTACAGCCACACACCAATGTGATCAATCATGACATAACGCTGTTGCAGGATCCGAACGGATTTATGTTTGGAACCGATGCACTGCTCCTTTCCGCTTATCTGCCCAAGATGCCATACGGCACCGCTTTGGAATTGGGAGCCGGCAATGGAGTCGTATCGTTGCTGGCTGCCCGCCGCCGCGCTTTCTCCAAAATATATGCAGTGGAGATCCAAACCGGCGCTGCTTCTCTTGCCAAACAAAATGTAGCGGCAAATCAAATGGAAAACACAGTAACGATCCTGCAAAAAGACATTCGCCTGCTGCAAAACGATATCCCCCCGGGCAGTGTCGATTGCGTTTTTTCCAATCCTCCTTATATGAAATCAGGCGAAGGGAAGGTGTCCCCCAGCGATGCTCGTCAAACTGCCCGCCATGAAGAAAACGGTACTATTTTTGATTTTTGCCGTGTTGCCGCAAAGCTTACCAAATTTGGCGGTTCCTTTGTCAGCGTCTACCGTCCCGACCGTTTGGAATCACTGTTTGCCGCACTACGGGAAACAGGATTTGCGCCCAAACGCATGACAATGGTATATCGTGACCATCGGCATACCCCCAGTCTCGTACTGACCGAAGCAAAACGCGGCGGAAAAGAAGGGCTTTATTGCACGCCGCCGCTGATTCTCATGTGCGAAGACGGTACGCCCTTTGACACATATACATACATACTTGAAAAAGGTGAATTTAATGAACAATTCCGTATACCAATCGGCAGAAGAAAAGAATAAAGTATTGCCCGGTGTTTTGTATTTGGTAGCAACACCGATCGGAAATCTGGCAGATCTTTCCGAAAGAGCGGAAAAAGTACTGCGCGAAGTGGATTTTGTTGCCTGCGAAGACACCCGAAACAGCATGAAATTACTTACCTTGCTGGGCATCTCCAAACCGGTTATCAGTTATTTTGAACACAATAAAACTGCAAAAGGAAGAGAAATTGCCGAGCGCCTGCAATCAGGGCAATCCTGTGCCCTTGTTACCGACGCCGGCACGCCTGCCATCAGCGACCCCGGCGAAGATTTGGTGCGCCTTTGCGCCGAATACGGTATTACTGTCACATCGGTTCCCGGCTGCTGTGCGGCAATTACTGCATTGATCCTTTCGGGACTTCCCACCGGCAAATTTGTTTTTGAAGGTTTTTTGCCATCCGATAAAAAAGGAAGACAACAGCGGATTTCGGAACTGGCAAGAGAAGAACGAACTTTGATCCTTTACGAAGCTCCCCATCGTCTGCAAGATTCTCTATCCGATATGGAAGCATCTTTGGGCAAAGATCGTCCTATTGCACTGTGCAGAGAACTAACCAAGCGCAACGAGGAAATCATGCGCACCACCCTTGCAGGGGCAGTTGCGCACTACAAAACAACCGACCCTCGCGGTGAATACGTACTGATCCTCGGCGGTGCCAAACCCAAGGGCGAAATGTTCTTTGCTGAAATGACCATTCCCGAGCATGTTGCTTTTTATGAGCAAAACGGACTTTCCCGTATGGATGCCATGAAAGCCGCCGCCCGCGACCGCGGGGTTGGGAAAAGCGATATTTATAAAGAAATGCAAAAGAAATAATATCCATTCAGCCAGCGCGGCTTCACGATAACAGTAAGAGGCTGTTTCAAATCCTAAAATGGATTTGAAACAGCCTCTTATACCGTTATTATCAAGAATTCAAGTATTTTCTTCTTCGTCTTCTTCCAACTCAATGGTCAAAAGCTCTTCCTCTTCTCTTTTCAGAATACCGATCTGACGCATTGCACCATACAGCATACCGCCGAAAGAAAGAAGAAATGCCAAAGTGGCAAAGGTTTTCTTTTTCCCGCTCAATGCAATCACAAAACTGATCAGCATTCCGATAGCGGAGCCAAAAAATATTAGGGCACTGGGACCTATACTATATGTTTTCTTATCTTCATTCATAGTCTTTGTCCTTTCGTTATTTGGAATTTGCTTTCAAATAAGCATTGATAAAGCCATCGATGTTACCGTCCATAACAGAAGAAATGTTGACCTCTTCATATCCTGTACGCGTGTCCTTCGCCAAGGTATAAGGCATAAACACATAAGATCGAATTTGAGCGCCCCACTCAATTTTGGTTTTGATGCCTTGGATATCTTCAATACGGTCCAATTGCTCACGCTGTTTGATCTCCATGAGCTTGCTTTTGAGCATTTTTAGTGCAGTTTCCTTGTTCTGAAGCTGACTGCGCTCGGTCTGACATCCTACAACAATACCCGTGGGAATATGGGTAATACGCACTGCCGATTCGGTCTTATTGATATGCTGACCGCCTGCGCCGCTACTTTTGTGCGTTGTAATTTCCAGATCTTCTTCCCGAATCTCAATAGATCCATCATCCGTAAATTCAGGCATAACTTCCACCGAAGCAAAAGAGGTTTGACGTCTGCCCGAAGCATCAAAGGGAGAAACTCTTACCAAACGGTGCACACCGTTCTCGCTCTTGAGATAACCGTACGCATTGGTTCCTTCCACCATGATAGTAGCACTTTTGATCCCGGCTTCATCTCCATCCAACCAGTCAATAAGCTTTACGTTGAAGCCTCTCTTTTCACCCCAGCGGGTATACATACGGTAGAGCATCTGTGCCCAATCCTGCGCCTCCGTACCGCCTGCACCGGGATGGAGAGAAAGAATGGCATTATTGCCGTCGTATTCACCGCAAAGCAACACTTCTATGCGCATGCGCTCTTCCTGTTCCTCAATCTCCTGCACAGCGGCAAGAATATCCTCGGTAAAGGATTCGTCATTTTCTTCAATGGCAATCTCGCACAGTTCAAATGTATCGCTATGCTTTTTCACAAGGCCGTCATATTCTTCAATTGTATCACGCAAGCGCTTGATCTCCTGCAGGATCTTACCCGATTTTGACTGATCTGCCCAAAATTCGGGAGAACTGGAGCGGTCCTCAAGCTCTGCCAATTTTTCTTTCAGTGATTCTATTTTCAGCGCATTTCCCAATTCTTTGACATCTGCCTCAAGTGCGGTCAGAGTGCGCTTTGCTTCATCCAACTGTATAATCAAGAGTAAATTCCTCCGTATAGTTTCTTACTTCTTATTATAGCCGTTTTTTCTCTGTTTGTAAAGTGTTTTTTACAAGCGAATCAGAGTATTTGCATGATAAATTTCAATTTCCGCTTCCGGAATCCGATCTTTTACCGCATCCGCCAGTGCACAGCATACCTGCTGCTCGGTTTCGTAGTGTCCCAGTGCAATCACCGTAATCCCCCCCAAATGAGCATCCGACAGAGTATGATACTTGGCTTCGCCGGTTATAAAAGCCTCCGCCCCCATGCACTTTGCCGGAGCGATTCCTTCTTCCGCGCTGCCGCCTACCACTGCCACGCGGCGCACCAACCTTCCACCGTCTGCCATAACAACCTGCCTGGAACCCAGTTTTTCTTTGGCATACAGCGCCAATTCTTGGGGCGAAAATTCTTTTTCGGCAGTGCCAATACGTCCCATGGGTACACCATCCACCATCAAAGGTTCAACATCGGTAAGGCAGAGGGCTTTTGCCAACATATCATTGACGCCCCCTTTGGCGGCATCCAAGCGTGTATGATAGGAGAGCGCGGTAATACCATGTGCCGCCAGCATCAAAAGACGGCGAGGCACCGATTCTCTCACATCCAAATGGGCAACACGCCGAAAGATCAAGGGATGATGGGAAAGCACCAAATCAAAATTCTCGTCAATTGCCTTTTTTACAGCGCTTTCGGTGATATCCAACGTAACAAGTACTTTGCGCACCTCTCTGTTCGGATCCGCCATGCACATAATGCCGTCATTATCCCATTCGCATCGCAATACCGTCGGATAAAGCTGTTCCAGTTTTTCATATAATTCAATGTGTTTCATATGCCAAAATCTCCTGCAGGATACTTTCTTCGGCTGTTGTGGACTGTCCCGCAATTTTCTTACCCGCAATAATATCGGCATACTGGCGCTTTAACTTTGCCATCAATTCGGGTAGTACCGGGCTGTCCTTCGTTTTTTCGCCTGCCAATTCGGCAAGTGCCCCGAGTTTTCTTGAGGGCAATGCCAGATAACGGCAAACGATTATTTGGTAAATACGGTGTTCATCAGGCACCAGATGCTCACTGAATATATCATATCCCTTTTGTGCCAAATATCTGCGCAAGAATGCGATCTGCGTCATGGGCTGCAATATCAAAAGGGGAGCATTTTCTCTCACGTAATCACTTTTATCGAGAATTGACACGATCAATTCTCCCCCCATACCCGCTATAGAAACAGTGTCGGGCGCAAAATCCTCCACGCCGCAAAGTCCATCGCATCTTCTCGTTTGAATCTTGTCCCGCAGTCCCGCCAGGGCAATATTTTTTTGTGCACGCTCAATGGGTCCGAAATTCACATCGGTAGCTAGCGCTTGGGTAATTTTTCCTGACTGAATCAGATAAACAGGCAAATAGGCATGATCACTGCCTATATCGGCAAGGCGCGCACCTTTGGGTACAAGCGTTGCCACCATTTGCAGTCTGGCATCCGGTATAATATGTTTCATGGGTCCTCTTTCTGTATAAAAATTCTATGAAAAGAAAAAGGGCATGCGCCCCATTTCTTTAGTCCTTGGTTGCCAAGTAATCGTTGATACGCGTGATCAGTTCATCGGCATCGGTTCCGTGTACGGCACAAGCCATTTCAATGCTTTCGCCTCTGGCAGAAGGACAGCCAAGGCAGTGCATACCGATCTCAAGGAAGAATTTTGCGGTTTCGGGAGCTGCGTCCAAAACATCGCCGATAATGCTTTCTTTGGTTACGACCATGATATTGATTCTCCGTTTTCTTTTCTTTTCCCCTATTATACCCATACTGCAGTAAAATGTCAATCGTTCTTTGAAAAAAACAATTGAATTTTCAGTTACAGCGTGGTATAATAAGGAAAAAGATTAAAAAGGAGTCTTAATTATGAACAACTGCCTTTTCTGCAAAATCATCGACGGTATCATTCCGTCAAACAAAGTATATGAAGACGAAAAGATCTTAGCTTTCCATGATATCAATCCCCAAGCCCCCACCCATATTCTTGTAATTCCCAAATGTCACATTCCTTCCGTGGACGGCGTCAACGCCGAAAATGCCAATGTAGTAGCTTACCTTTTCACTAAAATTCCCGAAATTGCGCAAAGCGCAGGTCTTACCGGCGGTTACCGCGTAATCTCTAATTGCGGGTCCGATGCCTGCCAAAGCGTGCCGCATCTGCATTTCCACATTCTCGGCGGCAGACAGCTGTCCGACACAATGGCTTAACGGTATGATCCGCGTTACGATATTCAATGAATTTCTCCATGAAAAGTATGATGGAGAAGCCAAGCGTTTGTATCCCGAAGGAATCCATGCACACATCCAAAGCTTTCTAAAATCCGAACAAGACTTAACCGTTTACACAGTGACCTTGGACGATCCCGAATGCGGTCTTACCGAAGAAGTACTGGAAAATACCGATGTGCTTCTTTGGTGGGGACATATGGGGCATCATCTGGTTCCGGACGAAGTGGTGGAGCGTGTTTGGCGAAGAGTGCTGGACGGCATGGGGTTTATCCCATTGCATTCGGGACATCACAGTAAAGTTTTCCGCCGTCTGATGGGTACTACCTGCAATCTGCACTGGCGTGAAAACGATCGAGAACGCATTTGGACAGTATCACCGGGGCATCCCATTGCCGCAGGTATCCCCGCATACTTTGAGCTGGAACACGAAGAAATGTATGGGGAGCCCTTTGCCATTCCCGAACCGGATGAAGTAATTTTCCTCGGTTGGTTTGCAGGCGGCGAAGCATTCCGCGCAGGTGTAACCTTCAGACGGGAAAACGGACGGATCTTCTATTTTCAACCGGGTCACGAGGATTATCCCTCCTTCCACAACGATCACGTACAGCGTATTATCAAAAACGCTATCCGTTGGGCATATAATCCCGTGCGTTACCGTATCCCCTGCCCTTGGGCACCGTCGCCTGAGCAAGGACACTAATACACACAAGACAGCAGAATTTCGCACTTTGCGAAGTGCGACTTAAGAATCCGTCTTAAGAATCTGCAAATTTTTGAAAAAGTTTGATCAAAGCTTTACTATATTTGAAAGGAATGATTCTATGTTACTCGGCGTAATGTCTCCTGTGCTTGGCGGCATTTCCCTTGAAGAAATGATAAAATATCTGTCCTCTATTGGCGTGCAAGCCCTGGAGCTGGGTTGCGGCGGTTATCCCGGCAAAGCGCACTGCGACGCGGCTGATTTCCTCGCCCATCCCGAAAAAATTGAGCATCTGAAAAAACTGCTTGCAAAATACAACATGAAGCTGCCAGCCCTTGCCTGCCACGGCAATCCTTTGCATCCCAACAAGGAAATTGCAAACCGTTTTGAAAATGATTTTGACAACACAGTCCTGCTGGCAGAGCAGCTGGGCATTGATACGATCGTAGGTTTCTCAGGCTGTCCCGGCGATTGTCCCGAAAGTCAAAACCCTAACTGGGTCACCTGTACCTGGCCCAATGATTATAAACGCATTTTGCAGTGGCAATGGAATGAAGTACTCATTCCCTACTGGCGCCAAAAAGCTGAATTTTGTAAAGCACATCAAGTAAACCATATCGCCTTTGAAATGCACCCCGGCTTTATGGTGTACAACCCTCCCACGCTGATGCGGCTGCGCGAGGCTGTCGGAGACATCATCGGTGCCAACTTTGACCCAAGCCATCTGTTTTGGCAGGGCATCGATCCTGTGGCAGCAATCCGTTATCTGAAAGGTGCTATCTACCATTTCCACGCAAAAGACACCAAGATCGACGCACTCAACACCGGTGTGACAGGGGTACTTGACACCTCAGGCTACGGTGATATTACTGCTCGCTCTTGGGAATTCCGCACGGTGGGTTACGGTCACAGCCGCGAAGTTTGGGCAGATATCATCTCCCAGCTCAAGGCCGCAGGCTATGACGGCATTATCAGCATCGAGCACGAAGATCCCCTCATGGCACCCAAAGAAGGGCTTGAAAAGGCTGTCTCCTTCTTAAAAGACCTCATCATTTTCGAAAACGCTTCGGATATGTGGTGGACTTGATCTACCAATAGCCCACTTTATGTGATTCTTTTCGCAGATTCAGCATTTGGAGGAAACTGTCTTGATTTTTTTATTCATTCTGTGTTTTGGCATCTTGTTTATCGGTGTTCGCAAAAGAGCCAAGGGCGAAAATCCACTGGCACCTGCCGTAACGACCTCAATCAACGGTATTTTTGTGCTGATGGTTATGCTGACTCACTTTTATCAGTATGCAGGAAAATATTTAACCTCCCTGCCCAATACAGCCTACGGTACTGCACGGTTTATTATGGGGCAGACGGTAGTAGCCACCTTCCTCTTCTTTTCAGGCTACGGCATGATGGAACAAATTTCCAAAAAGAAGCAAAGTTATGCGCGATCCATCTTTAAAAATCGCTTTTTAAAAGTTCTCTTCCATTTTGATTTAGCGTTAATTCTCTTTATCATCATGGGAATTGTATTCAAGCGTCCCGATAAGCCGTTAAAAATATTAACTTCGCTGATCGGATGGTCAAAGCTGTCCATCGGAAACAGCAACTGGTTTATGTTCACCACATTTTGCTTATATATCATTGTGTTCATTGCCTTTTTCCGTTACGATGAAAAAAAGCCGATCCGCAGCCTTTCCATAATGACCGCTCTTGTGGGAATATATATCCTTTTGATTTGTCTTTCCCCCAACAATTCTTCCCGTTTTTATAATACTGTATTTTGTTTTGTGGTAGGCATGTGGTTTTCTCATTTCAAAAATCACTTCTTCGCCTTTATCCGCAAAAGCAAAAAGAACTATATTTTCTCTTTGATCCTCTGTGTTGCAGTCGGTACTGTTTTTGCCATCTTATGTACAGGACATGAAAATGTTGTGTGTAATCTTCTGTACAATTTTTATGCCCTCGCAGTTGCCTTTTTCTTTATTTTGCTGGCAGAAAAGCTGACATTTGGCAACAAGGTTCTTTTATGGTTGGGCAAATACACCTTCCCGATCTATATTCTGCAGCGCATTCCTTATATTCTTTTCAGAGAGGTAGGATTGCTGACCTATAGTATTCCCCTCTATTTCATTGTTTGCGTTGTAAGCACGCTGATTTTGGCGTATTGCTTCCAACATTTAACCAATTGGTTGGACCGTTTGATATGGTAAAACAAAAAAATCTGTTGCCTATGGTGCGTGTTCTAAAGGACCGTTTTTAGAGTTCGTTACTTACCAACAGGATAAAGACAGAGAATGTTTTTACACTCTCTGTCTTCTTTTCTTTGCAAGCACTGATTTGTTGCCATAAATCTTGTGTATAGACGGATTCACAAATTTATGATATAATATTTTCAAAAAATATATTAACCAAATCATTTTTCTTTCACTATTAAGGCAGAAGCTTCTAAAAAATATGAAGGAGGTGAGCGTATGAAGGAAATCGAACTCCATGAAAAGATAGCGGAAGTGTCCAAAACGATCTTCTCGTACTGTATGGCAAAAACTCCTACACGGGAAGAAGCTGAAGATCTGTCCCAAGATATTCTCTGTGAACTCATCAAATCGGTTGAGAATATCCGTGATGACCGTGCATTTTACGCTTTCATGTGGGGAGTTGCAGGAAATGTTTATAAGCAGTGGTACAGAAAGAAACTGAAAAACAATACCTGCGAACTGACAGACAATATTCCTGCAGAGGATGATTTCATCGAAGACAACGGCAGTGATATCTATCTTCTAAGGCGTGAACTTGCTTTGCTGTCCGAAAAATATCGAAAGGCGACGATCCTTTACTACATTCATGGACGTTCTTGTTCTGAAATTTCATCTGCGCTTGCCATTTCCGAAAGTATGGCAAAATATCTGCTTTTCAAATCAAGAAAAATGCTGAAAGAAGGAATGAGTATGGAAAGAAATCTTGGAGAACTCAGTTATAATCCAAAAACATTGATCCCCCTGTACAATGGTCAGGGTCCAAACCAATTCGGGCAGTTTATGCAGAGCAAGATCAAGCAGAACATTGTTAGCGCTTGCTACAATGACGCACTTACCGTTCAGCAGATCAGTCTCGAAACCGGCATCCCGCTTCCGTATCTTGATGACGAAATCAAGGAACTTGAAAATAGGATGATTATCGTCAAAGACGGGAAGCATTATAAAGCGAACATAATCATTATTACGGCCGAATGTGCCGACGAGATTGAGCGCGCTGTTACAAAGTATCACGAACCGATAGCTAACAAAATGGAATCTTTTATAAGTGCAAATGTGAAGGAATATAAAGCGATCGGTTTTATTGGAAGTGATTTTTCAGAGAACACATTGCGTTGGCAGTTGACTGTTGCGTTGTTCCGAATGATCTTCAGTGGGTATTGCCGAAAAACATCGGATGCTCCGAAAACTGCATGGGGCGAACCGGCTTTTCTTTGGTGTGTGGAAAAACTGAATGAGAAGCATATATTCAATATTTGCGATGTAGACAGCAACCACGGAGACCGTCTGTATTTCTTTGACTATTGGAAAGACGTTAAAGGAAAAGGCGATCACCATGATTTTTACGGCAACGAACGTTATATCAATATTTTCTGTGATATCTGCCGTGGTAGCAAAATGGCTCTCAGCGAATATGATCTTGAAGCCATTGCGGAAATGATAAAAAAGGGATATGTTATCAAGGAAAACGAAACATACAGAGCAACCATTCCGATATATACCTTTGATCAATATAACGCTGTTGTGGATATGGTGCAAGCGTTTATATCCAATGAACTTATATCTGTTATTCAAGAGCTTGATCGAAGCGCCGCTAAGATTTTAAGTGCTCATACACCCAAGCATTTACAAAATCAAGTTAATGGCATTGCTTCTATGGATAAGTTTGTTAATGCAGTATGTATTCCCGCAACAATTCTTATGGATAGACAAGTGTTAAGCACAGCTTGGCATCCTCTTGAAATGCCTACAACATATGTTGTCTTGAAATAAGGATCACCGCCGAGGGTAACCGTTCGGTCACTCTCGGCGGTAAATTGTTTTATTTCGCACAACCACCGCTGGTGGTGAGTAAGTGCGTACTTGCAGGGAAACAAAAACGCCTCCCTTGATGTAAAGGGAGGTGGCACGGAAACGCCGTGACGGAGGGATTGTAAAAAGCTAAAATTTACATTAAAACAATCCCTCAGTCGCTTTCTGACAGCTTCCTTTATACAGGGAAGCCTTGGGTTGCAGTCGCTTATTCAGATACTATTCAAGGCGTTTAAAAACTGTCCTTTAGAACCCGAAGCCTAAAGCAACAGATTTTTTGTTTTTATTCATTAATTAAAGGTCTTCGCTATCCAAACGCTTAAAGCCGTTACCAAGCACCTGGCTGGCAGAAGTAACGATCATAAATGCCGAAGGGTCTTCTGCAATTACTATTTCACGTGCTTTTGGCACCTGACGGTTGCGCATTACGCAAAGCAGAATTTTCTTATCAATACCGGTATAAGCGCCTTCGCCGTGTAAATAGGTTACGCCGGAATGCAGCTCCAAATTGATGCGGTTTGCAATCTCAGGTTCTTTGTTTGTAATAATATAGAGCATACGGCTTTCATCTCCGCCGTACAGCACGCGGTCGGTAAAATAAGACTGCAAAAATACCGATACCAACGAGAAAGCAAGAACCAACAGCACAAGATCAAAACTTGCCATAGTACCAAACAACATGATAGCACCGTCTACAATAATGTAGAATGTGCCGGTTTTCATGTAACGGTACTTGGTATGTAACACTTTAACAACAATATCGCTGCCGCCAAACGAGGAACCGATATAAATCATCATACCAATGGCAACACCCGAAATAATACCGCCAAACAGCGCGCCGGTAATGGGATCCACAAATCCGCCGCCCAAAATGCTTGCATCCATATTCTTTTCCATATACGGAAGCAGCGAACTTTCAAACACCTGTACCATAAAAGAGTTGGTAAAGGTGCCCGCAATGGTGGGGATCATAAACTTCAGTCCCAATTTCCAAATACCCAGTATCATCAGCGGCACATTGATCAGTGCCATCAAAATACCGGTACCGATTTCAGGCCCCCCGAGATTGATGACCAATCTCTGAATACCGATTGCAACACCTGATGCACCACCCGGAGTCAATCCCGCCGGATTTAAGAAAATAGCAACCGAGAACGAATACATGAGAACTGCCGCGATAAAGATAACAACTTTGCCCAATTTGCTTTGCGCGATTTTGCTCATACAGCCTCCAAGTCATTGTTTTTACATATCTGAATTTTCATTTTGCATCCTAACACAAAATGTCGAAAAAGTCAATATACATTTTCAAAAACAAAGACAGACTCTCTGCGGGGTCTCTTTGTGCATTATAGCAATCTTCCTCATTCGGCACATCAAAATTCCATGTAAAGCCGCTTATTACTTCTTATTTTTAAAATTTCTCGTGTACTGCGCACAAATATCCGCAAGGGGACAATTTTCGCATTTGGGAGAGCGTGCCGTACAAATATCTCTGCCAAACATAACAATTCGGTGGCAAAAATCCGACTGCTTCTCTAGTGGGATCAATGAAACAAGAGCTTTTTCGGTTTTCACGGGAGACGTTTCTTCCTTGGCTGTCAATCCCAGTCTTGCCGAAATTCGAATACAATGCGTATCTGCCACAATTCCGCCCAAATGAAAAACATCTCCCCGCAAAAGATTGGCAATTTTTCTGCCAACGCCCGGAAAAGTCAGCAGTACATCCATATCCGACGGAAGAACTGAGTCAAATTCTTCCACAAGCTTTTTGCAGGCGCTCTTGATACTTTCCGCCTTGGTACGAAAAAGACCGCAGGGGCGAATAATCTTTTCTATATCGGGAAGAGGAGCTTCCGCCAGCGCCTTTGGTGTGGAATATACCGTAAACAGTTCCTTGCAAACAATATTGACTCTGGCATCGGTACACTGCGCCGACAGTCTTCCCATCACCAAAAGACGCCACGGCTCTTCTTGCCATTCCAGTGCACACAGTGCTTGGGGATACAGCGTTTCCAAGCGCCATACCGCTTCCTTTGCTCTTTGTTTTTTGGTCATGGTTTACTCCTCGTTTTTCTGTCTGAGCACAAAAAGATCCAATGAGAATTCTTTTTTCAGTATATCATTCAGTATCGCAAGAGGCATACCGACTACAGTATACCAATCCCCGCAAATACCTGAAACAAACAGACCTCCCAGTCCTTGGATACCATACGCCCCCGCCTTATCTGCACTCCCCTTATGGTATACACCTTCCCCTTGTAAACGCTAAATACCGCTTGCACTCTATCACACTTGGGAATATTTGTCAAGATGAAAGGAAGATGCTTTATGAGAACAGCAGAAGAAA
>SVRY01000052.1 GCA_015064585.1 Oscillospiraceae bacterium | reverse complement strand
GCCGGAGCCGGAGCCGTCGCCGTCGCCGTAGCCGGAGCCGGAGCCGGAGCCGGAGCCGTAGCCGTCGCCGTAGCCGGAGCCGTAGCCGGAGCCGTCGCCGGAGCCGTAGCCGGAGCCGTCGCCGGAGCCTGAGCCGGAGCTGATTTCAAGAAATGCCTTTATTTTTTCCATTCTTTTACGCCCTCAATAGATGTAATGGCTTTGTCTGTACAGGGAATAATCTCAATCACGCCAAGAATCGTCATTTCCGGCACGACCACCGTAAAATTACATTGGTTTGGCTTCGTAGTGCCATCCACCGCCAGTTGCGACAACGAACATGCGCCATCCCAATACCATAAACGGCGCACGTTTGTCATAACCACCTCACTGCCGTTTCTTTCCTTGATGTTCCCGAAGAACACGCCTGCTCTGTCTGCTCTCACAATAACCTTCTGATTTTCCATTTTCATTGCTCCTTTGTTTTATGTTTTATCTTGAAGGCTTACGCCTTTACAAGTCTTTCTGCCACTTGATGCTTGTGGCACTGATAATGCCGCTCCCCACGGGCAGGATAGAGGGTATACGCTCTTGTCCTTTCACTGTACCACCCAATGTACTTGGCAAGAAGGAAACCGGTTGCGTCCCGGTGCTCAATCAAACAGCTGCCGTCCCGGTACTTCTTGGTTATTTTATAACTGCCCATTTTGATCCTCTTTCTTAGCATTCATAATAGACTTTAACGAACTGTCCGGGCACGTCCGTCTTGAAATATAAATACCCGTAGTATTCGTCCTCACAGTACCCGGTCCACTGGCAGACATAATACTGTCCGTCGGTATCCTCTGCGATTCGATGACCGTCTTCCCACAAATACCAATCTTTTTCGGAAAGACCTGATACCAGTTTAGCAGAGAACCAGTCAATACCATCCGTACACAGACCGCTTGCTTTCATGCGTTCCACAAGAACCGGGATCCTTGAGAGCAGTGAGGCGATCTTTTTCGCTTCTGGATATAACTTCATTTTATTCATTCATCTTCCTCCTCCAACTCCGCAAGAAGTCCCGCCATGACCGTGTACTCCTTGCTATCATCCTTCATCTTTGGCTCTCCCTTGGTATCCCAGCTAAGCAGTAACGCCTTCCAGTCATGGATCGGCTGTCCGTCGATCTTCCAGCCTCTTGCTTGGTAGTACGCCCAAAAGCGTTTCGGATCTACCGTTGTCCCCAGCTCCCGCGCGCACGCGCGCACGTTATTAAAAGAAATACTAAAAATGTGAGAGTCAATATTATTTACTTTATCTTTTATTTTACTTTTACTTTGTGTACCTTCTTCCGGAATAACCTCTGTTTCTTCCGAAATAACCTCTGTTTCTTCGTAAGAAATCTTATTTTTTTGTATGACCGACAAGACATCTACCAATTGGTACACATCCATTTCAATATTTCGCCTTGCCTTATAGGCACTGAGCACGTACTGCTCTTGGAGTGCTACACCGGAAATAATACCCTGTTCGAACAACCCTTCATCCAGGATTCCCCGTCCTACTAAGTAGTTTATTGTCTCGGTTACGCCGGTCGCCGTTGACTTCAACTGTGCATTTGCTATCTCCTCGGCAATGTCCATGGAAAGCTCTTCGATATCATCAAACTTGTAATAATATCCGTTCCGATAGACCCTGCACAAAAGGTTCAGATATGTCAAAATGCCGGTGAGTCCGTGCGCCCTCCTTAGGTTTTTGATCTTGCGGTTTTCAAAAATATCGGTATCCAGAGGAAAGTACAAAAGACCTTGTTTTTTCGGTCTTGCCATATGTACCTCCGTTTTACTTAAAAGGGTAGATCATCATCGTCCTGCATTTCTTCAAGTGTTGCCGCTTCCCCGGCATACGCATTCGGTGCAGGAACACTTCCGCCTTCTGCATCGTCCTTCTTTACGCCGAAGCAGAAGGAAACCTCCATTGCCACGGACTTTGTGAACGTCCGCTTCTGACCGTTCTTGTCTGTATACTGCTCATTGCGCAGCTCGCTGACAATCGCAACGGGCGAGCCCTTACGGAAATATCGGCAAAGGGTATCACACTGCCTGTCCCATGCTTCCACCGTGAAGAAATCACTCTTCTTGCTATCGTAATTGCGTGGTACTGCCACCGAAACCGTGCAAACCTTCTTGCCGCCCGGTGTCAGCTTTTGCTCGGGATCGGCACACAGCCGTCCCATCATAAAAAATCTGTTAGTGATCATGTATCATTTCCTTTCCACGCTTCCTTCAGAAGCGCTATTTGCATTGGTGTCATGGTTTCAATGCCGTGCTGCTTGCACTCATCCACCACAAGATCAATCAGCCGCGACATCTGTGCCGAATCGTATGTGGAGGATCCGTAGTAAAGGATCACGTTCTTGCATCCCGGTATCTTGGAGGGGAGCACGTCGGATACCCATCCGATGCCATTTTTCTTCCAACCTTGGCGTAACTTTTCCACACTGATTTCCCGCACACATACCGTGTCGCAGTTACCTCCGATCTCACGGATCAGCTCCTTGTAGATTGATTCCTTGCGTATGGAAAGCTTTTCCGCAAGAAGATCAAGCAGCACCCAGCAATAACTGTTTGCGTCATTGGAACGCTTGGGACGGTAGGGCTTGATCTCAATCGAAAGACAGTCCTTGCCTCTGATTTCATCAAGCCCATGCAAAAAAGCCTGCTTTTCGTTTACCCGCAGAGTGAGGCGGTACCCACCCTGCAGATCCACCACGGTATCCACAATGCTTCCCGTGATCTTCATACCGCCCGCACTGTTTCTAAGATCTTCTGTTTCAGATCCGCAAATTCACTGTCAGTCAGATCATCCACCTTCTTGCCGTCCCCGAATATATCCGCAATGAAGAACGCTACATTCTTCGGAGTCACGTTTGTACCGGCGATCATCTTCATGATCTCAGTTTGCTTGTCCGATTTCGGTTTTGCAGGCGGCTTTGGCGGAACAGGCGGTATGGGATCCGGTGCAGGATCATTATTTGGTTCCGGAAGAACAGTATATTTAGTTCTGTCCGCGTCCCAATATACGTCAGCACCGATACCAAGTGCTTTACAGGCTACTGAAATTGCGTCGGTATAAGCTTTTTTGTAACATTCATCATCCGTATAAAGGCCACCGGTTTCTTTCGCTACAAGCTTACTGCCGCCGATGCCGGGAATACCATCGCTCCACGCCCCATTCACTTTAATGAAAAGAAGGATCTCCACATTTGTAACGTACTCTCCGTTGGCACCTTCGTCAATCCATGTGCGCACAATTTGTGGTTTCCAACCAATACCACAAGGACCGAACTGTTCAGTCAGTGTTTTGATACGCCACATCGGATTAATATCCGTCATTCCTTTGAGCCGCCCGGCCTTGATTGCCTTTTTCGCATTGTCGGGAACAGCTTTTACTTTATTATAAATCGTTAACATATTCCGCCCCTCATTTGATCTGCAGATTCATTCTCGTAACAATGCTTGCTCCTTCGATCACGCTACCCTCGGAGATCGATTTCTTGACCGCCGACAGAGAGATCGTCGGTTCCTTAACGTCAAGTAGGGTTGCATCGTTTTCCTTCGCCCATGCAATAAATGCGGCCTCGTCGTCGATCTTGACAGCACTGCTGGACCGAAAAGAGATCTTATTGCGCGCGGTTTCAAGGGAGCGCATACCGGCAAGCAGCAGATTGTTTGCCAGATACTCTTTCATGCTCTTTACCGTCTTTTCCTTCTGCTTTCGTCTTTCAGCCAGCTTTGCTTCTTCTGCCTTGATGGCATCCGCCTCTGCGTTCAGATTCTTGATCATGCAGGCGATATTGTCTGCCTTCTCCGAAAGCTCACCGCCAACCGCCTCCAGCGTGTCGGCAATTGCTTCTTCGGGAATTTCGCCCTCTTCAATGGCAGAGAGCAGTCTGTAGTAATCGGATGCTATTTCATATAATTTCATTTTCTTCTTCCTCTCTTGACTTTTTTCTGAAACTGTGCTATCATCAAGACAGGCTTTATTTCCAAGCCTGTCTTGATTGTGGGTTGCACCGAGCCGCCACGCTCTGTAGGTGCAGCCCCTTTTTCTTTGCAATCGCATTCCTCTCCGGGGTCTAAATTCGCCCCGCAGGCAGGGCAAGGTATGTAGTAAGCCATATTACCCCCCAAAGGCAAGCCATATTGCCATATACCCGCCACCAAGGCAAGCTGCCAGCGCTATGGTTCCGAATACGGTTTCACACACGCCTAAAACGATCTCTTTAAATTTCTCTTTTTTCATAATATCCTCCGTTTTTCTTAAACTTCTCAAAAATTCCTATAGAAGTTATTAAATTTTGAGAAGTGAGTTTCACTTCTTGCTTAAACTTCTCAAATTATGGTTTTAACTTCTTAAATTCTTCCGGATGTGCCGTATAGTAAATTGACATGCTTTCAGAGAGCTTCTGTGCCATCTTTTCCTTTTGTTCCTCGGTCAGCTCTGTAACCTGCTTCCCGCCTATGTAAAATGTACAAGTTAAAGGTTTTCCTGCCATACGCCTCTCCTTTTTAATGGTAGTTGTAACCATACTATTCCGCGTCTGTTAAGTAATTGCTTTCATGTATCCTCCTTTTTACATAGTTCATCCACCGTGCATCCCATCCACTTTGCAATATCCACAGTCATTGCAAGAGACGGTTGCTTGAGCCCCGTTGTAATATGACGAATAGCGCCCTCCGTGACACCAAAGCGTCTAGCCAGCTCCGAAGCACTAACCCCTTGCTTCTTCATAAAATCCGTCAGCTTTTTTCTGTTGAACATCTCATCCCTCCTTCCTCTGTTCGTACCTCGGTATTGACTTTGCAGTATTTTTATGGTATAATGCCTGCGGTAGCGTATACCCTACTGTCCGTGATAGGGCACACCCGTGAGCATCACCCCACGTGGGGAGGTCAAGCACGTGGTCCGCGCTATCAATACCAAAGTACGAATGTATTATAGTACGAAAAATCAAACTTGTCAATGGCTAAAGTATGATTTTTCGAACTTTATTAGGATTGCATAAATATTATTGGTTTGAATTATTGAACTTGTACAAAAACGAAAGGAGTTAAATATGTTCTGGGATAATTTAACAAAATTGTGTGTTGAAAATAACACCACCCCAACTGCCGTAGTGATAGCGCTTGGGATTTCTAAAAGTTCCGTAACGTATTGGAAAAGCGGTAAACTTCCTACTGCAAAAACCCTCCAAAGAATCGCCGACCACTTTGGCGTAACCGTTGATTATCTTCTCGGTAAAACCGAACCAAAAGAAGAAACGCCCTCCGATGCAAGCACCGAAGAGCGTGATATAGATAAAAATATTGTGCGTATCATTGGCCGTGACGGCAAACGCATCGAGAAGCGGCTCACCGATGAGCAACTGCAAGCCCTGCAGATTCTCATTGACCAACTGCCCGACGCCCCTGACGATTTATAATTTATGTTCTCGTATGTAGGGAAGAAACCGGGCGTACACCTCCTGCTCCAAGGGTGAAGTTAAAAACTTTCCCCGCGCCGCAAGCTCCGCCATGCGCTGTGACCGAAACTGTGCCGCCTGGTGGCTGATATCGCACAGCTGCATGATCTGATCGGCAGAGGAAGCACCGCAACCCCACAGCACACATGCCGGTGCTAAAAGACGGGATGCAAACACATTTGCCGCCTGCTCGATAGGATTGTCCGAAACGGACGGCTCTCTGTTCACAAGCCGATATCGGCCCACATGCCCGAGAAGAATATGCCCCAGCTCATGCGCCGCCGTGAACCGCTGCCGCCCTCGGCTCTCCACAGCCGAGGAAACAAAGATCGTCGGCACCCCGCCAATGACCTGCGTGTACCCGTCCTCTCCCGGCTCGTCGTACATCTTCACCGCGATCCCGCGGCGCCGGCAGATGGGAACCACGCCGATCGGCAGCGTGGTAATCCGATCCTCGATCAGGATCCGCCACACCAGGTCCCGCGCATTTTGATATTCTTTGTAATTCATAAAATCACCTCCGACAAAATTCTACATCGTCAGAGGCGTTTCGTATACAGGTAAGTTCTGGAAGGTGATCAGTATGCAATTAGATGAAAGGTTTTACAAATGAAAAGTTTAGTTTTGTATGGTTTGATTCTGCTTGGCGCTTTTTTTGCATACAAGTATTACAACAATTACTACATAAATAAAAAAGTGCGTGACAGAATCGGCTGGTGGTTAACTGAAAAGCCGCACAATATCCTTGATTATCTTCAAAACAAATGTCTGAAAGGAACCATTGATGCACAATATATGATTACGGAACAATCGGAACAAGAGATTGCACACGAGATCATAAAACTTTATCAAGAAGAAACAAAGGATATCTATATCAAAGAACATTATGCCGTAAACAGAAGATTTGCCAAAATGGATTATTCTGAATACTTTGCATATTTCTTTGAACGCTATTTGGGAAAGCACGATAAACCATTCTTCAATGGCAACAGAATGTATATCGAAATATCAAGAGAATACTTTGATGACAACCACACAAGTTATGATACAAAGTACAAACTTACCGATTATGGAGTGGTGTATTACAAGATGTACTATATGTCGAGATTGTTTTGTGAAAAAAGCGTATACTTAAATGAACGTTGCGATTACTATTCTGCTGGGCTAAAAGAAGTGATTGATACAAGAGAAGTTGTTTTTTGGACGCATCAATAGTTAGAAAGGAGGCCCCGTGTGAATCAAGATACATTACTGAATATCGGAGCTGCCTATATCCGTGTATCAGATGAACGGCAGGATGAATACAGCCCCGATTCACAGCTAAAGAAGATCAGAGAGTATGCAGCAAAAGAAGGGTACTACATACCCGACGAATATGTTTTTTATGACGACGGTATCTCCGGCAGAAGCGTAAAAAAAAGAGACGAATTTAAGCGCATGATCGCAATTGCCAAGGAAAAAGCGCCCCCCTTTGACGTGATCTATGTTTGGAAATTCTCCCGTTTTGCAAGAAATCAAGAGGAAGCCATTGTCTATAAAAGCCTCCTTGCCAAAAACAAGGTAGCCGTGGTTTCCGTATCGGAGCCTATACAAGAAGGCCACTTTGGAGCGCTGCAAGAACGTATCATTGAATGGATGGACGAATTTTACAGTATCAACCTTTCGGGAGAAGTAAAAAGAGGCATGACCGAAAAAGCCTCCCGCGGAGAGCCCACCTGCGCTCCTCCCTTCGGTTATATCATGAAGGACGGGAAATACTACCCCGATCATGAAAGCGGCAAGGCGGCCATCGTCAAAGAAGTCTTTGAGCGATATGCAAATGGTGCCGGACAAAGGGAGATCGCCGTCAGCCTAGGACAGCGCGGTATACGCACCAAACGAGGCAATATGCCCGAAAACCGTTTTATCGAATATATGCTCCACAATCCATGCTATATAGGTAAGATCCGCTGGAGCCTTGAAGGTACGCAAGCAGTCCACCGCAGAGACTACCACCACGAAAGCGTCATGACAGTGGACGGGCACCACGAACCCATTATATCCATGGAGCTGTGGGACAAGGTGCAAAAAAGATTAGCCGATCAGCAGAAGAAGTATGGCAAGTACCAGCGCCGGGAACAGAGTATAGACTATATGCTTAAAGGACTTGTCAGATGCAGCGCATGCGGAGCACCACTGACCTGCAACGGTGTCACAAGTGGCAAGGTAAAGGCTAAATGTCTGCAATGCCGTAATTATGCAAGCGGTTCTTGCCACACATCGCACTCCATCACCATGCCAAAGGCGGAAGCAGCCCTGCGGGAAGGGCTGAAGCAGGTAATCAAAACGCAGGATTTTACCATTCTGCCGACGCCGACAAAAAGATCTGATCCTGCCACCGTGGATTACGATAAGCTGATCGCAATGGAAGAGCGCAGACTGGCTCGCGCCAAGGAAGCATACCTTGCGGAAATTGACACCATCGAACAATACGCTAAAAACAAAAAAGAGAGCACAGAGCGCATCGAGGGACTCAAAGCAAAGCGTGACAGAATAGACAGTACAAAGGTCGATATCGATGCTTTTACAAAGAAAGTCGCAGATGTAGCCGCCTTCATTGACCGCCCCGACGTCACCGACGCGGCAAAAAATGAAGCCCTCCGCACAATCATACAGAAGATCGTTTACGAAAAGGCTAAAGGCAATTTGGCTATTTATTTTCACGATTAACAATTATCACTATTTGCTACTCGGTCCACCTAGCTGTGATATAATGATTTTTGCCAATTTGGGATTGGGATTTTTGATCTTAACGGGATACTGGAGTTTCTTTTCGTATATCCACATAGTATTGTTGTTCCTTTCGATTTAGTTGCGGACAAGTTCCCAGGGCCAGGGCGTCATTACCCAATCCCATCGTTCTCCACGGTTACCGCGTGCTATTAACGGCGCACAGGACTCTTCATACTGCGTCACCAGCATATCATGTTTAGCGGTCAGCTCCTTAAAATACTGCAGTGCTTCGACACAGTAGGGATGCGAATCTAAAAAGAGATTCAATTCTACCAGTGCAAACTCCAATTCCTTGATCTGCCGCTTTAAGCTTTCATTTTCTGTCATTGTCGCGTCCTTTCCTTAATAGCAAAAAGGTTTGTCGAGTTCTTTAAACAGCGTTCCTCGGCACAACGCCGCATCGAGAGCGTGCAGTTCACGAAACTCCTGCCATTCGGGGTACACCATTGCAAGCGGTCTGTCCCCCGCTGTGTGCATCATACCGGGGGTATATTTCATATCGCACACCTTAGCCCCCTGCACTTTTGCCGTATTTACAAACTGCGGCATCTGACAGGAATAACCCATAGGTCGTATCATTTTTCTTGTCATCTTCTCTGTCCTTTCATCATTAGAAGCCAATACAGCCTCTATCCCCATTGTATGCCGACATGCCGTTTTTGACAAAATGAAAAGATCCCCCGAGGAAAACTCGGGGGATCGGTATATGCAGTTTTATTCGCAGGAAATAATATAGGAGTAAACGGGCTGCTTACCGGGAATCATAACGATTTCCGCTCTGTCGTTCGCAACCTTGCGTACAACCTCTTCTGCCTTTGCGGCATCTTCTTCGCTGACAGTATTGCCATAGAATATCGTGATATATTCAGACTCTGCCATCTGTTCGCTCATCTTTTCCAAACATTCCAGTTCGCTTTCGGCAGTAAGAGCCACCTTACCGTCAACCAGACCCAGCGTCTGATCCTTGTGGATGGAAAGACCTTCGATTTCGGCATCGTGCACAGCATAGGTTACTGCCAAAGAACATACATGTTCGATGGCACCCTGCATAGCTTCCAGATTGCGTTTTGCACCAACAGTGGAGTCAAAAGCAAGCATGGCAGAAATACCCTGAGGAATGGTCTTTGTGGGAAGCACATGTACCTTCTTATCCTTGATATTCTTTGCCGCCTGTACTGCAGTCAAATAGATGTTGCTGTTATTGGGCAGTACAAATACATTCTTTGCCGGTGTATAATTGATGGTACGAATAATGCTTTCCAAGCTGGGGTTCATGGTCTGACCGCCGTACACAACCTCGTCGGCACCCAGATCGCGGAAAGTATCCGCAATACCTTCACCGTTGGCAACTGTGACGAAGCCAAACTTCTTAAGCGGCTGAGGCTCGGATTCCACATTAATATCGGCAGGCATAGAATCGCGGCTGAGCGAAGTATGCTGATTCTTCATATTCTCAACCTTAACAGTCACCAAACTGCCGTAGGTCACAGCCTTGGACAAAACATAACCGGGATCGTTGGTATGCACATGGATCTTAATGATATTGTCATCGTCCACAAATACAAGGCTGTCTCCAAGACCGGTTAAGAACATACGGAATTCACCCGCAGTTCCGGGTCCCTTGAACGCATCAAACTTGCTGACGATACATTCAGTGCAGTAGGCAAACTTAATATCTTCGGTGTTGAAATCCGCAAAATTTGCTTCGCTGGCAGTACCGGTAGATTCACCGGTAAACTCAATGCACTTTCCGTTCAGAGCCGCGATCATACCGTCCAAAATAGCAACAAATCCTGCACCGCCTGCATCCACTACGTTGGCTTGCTTGAGAACAGGTAGCATTTCGGGGGTTTGGTTGAGAGTATCCACTGCCACTTCCTGCATATAGGTCAAGAGTGCAACAGGATCATCTTTATATTCTTCAGCCGCCTTTTCGGAACCCTTTTCGGCACTGACGCGCATAACGGTCAAGATAGTACCTTCCTTAGGCTTCATAACAGCACTGTATGCGGATTCCACACCGTTTTGGAAAGCCTTGGCAATTGCCGCAGAATCCGCTTCCTTACGGTTTTTCAGAGACTTACCCACGCCCTTAAAGAACAAGGACAGAATAACTCCCGAGTTTCCTCTTGCCGCCATCAGCATAGTATCGGCGATCATCAGAGCGCATTCGCCGATCGCATCATGCATGTGCTCGCCCTTTTCACGCACGGCGCCAATAGTCATACCCATATTAGAGCCCGTGTCGCCGTCAGGAACGGGGAATACATTTAACGCATTGATAGTCTCTTTTTCATTTTCAAGCATATTGGCGCCGGATATCACCATTGTGCCAAATAACTTACCGTCAATAGTCTTCATAACCTAAAATTACCTCACTTTTCCTAGATAGAACAGCGCCAGCGCTCCGACGCCACTGTGTGCTCCCACCACCGGTCCGATCTCATAAATCATCGGCTCACAGATCCCACGATCCATAAGCAGCGTCGAAAGATACTGTGCATCCCGCAAACAGCCGCCGTGACCGATCCAAACAGCAGAAGTGTCCAGAATATTATTTTCTACAGAATTCGCGATTGCTTCCATGGCAGCCTTTCTTCCCCGCACTCTTCCGAGCGCAACCAATCTGCCTTTATCATCCACATGCAAAACGGGTTTTACCTGCAGCGTCTGTCCCGGCATCTCTCTGCCGGAATACAATCTGCCTCCGCGGCGCAGTACCGCAATATCGTCTACCATAAAGGTATGGATAATATGCTTTTTTATGCTTTGCGCATATTCCCAAACCTCCGCAAGGCTCTTTCCTGCCTGCTTTTGCAGATAGCAAAGCCGACATAACAGCCCCTGCCCTACCGATACACAAAGCGAATCAACGGTCAAAATTTTACGTTTCGGATACCGCAAACGCAAATCTTTAACGGCAGATACTCCAACAGGATATGTCCCGCTGAGTTCTGAAGACAGCCCTATATATAATATATCCTCGCCATTCTCCAAAACCTGCTCCACAATTTCCGTAAATTCGGCAACATTCATGCCGGAGGTAGCAGGATTCGCTTTTTTCTCGCGCAGGATCTGATAAAAGGCTCCATTTTCGATCTCTCTGCCATCCAAATAATTCTTGTAGTGCCTTCCGCTGATTGCAACTGTGAGGGGAAGCACTATAAGATCCATCTGTGCCGCAAGCTCTGCAGTAAGGTCGCAGGAGGAATCGGTAACGATTCTAAAACTGCTCATCTCTTGCTCCTTTGCACGCTTCATATGCCCACAAAGATAGGCTTACATTTGGTTAATACCCTTTTCGATTAACAGGTTACAAAAAATTCAAATTTTTTTTTAAAAATGTTCATATTTTCGTAATAATAGTGGGATAATTTTCCATTGAAAATGAGTCAAGGTTATTTCTGCCTTGACTCATTGTTATTCGTATTGCATTTTGCGTCATAAAAACAGTATTCTTTCAGCATATAAATCTCTATTCTGACGCATAGCGTCAGTCCAAATAGTGTAATTAAATTTTCGCGCCGCCCTGCGGCAAAAACGGGACGGGCCCCGTTTGGGAAAAACGCAGGCGTATTTCCTGAAAATTAGGAGCGTGAATCGATAAGCTACAGTTACCCAAAATCAATCTTTCACGCTATTTCTCCTGCTGTATCATAATATGGTTTTCGAAACAATACACTCCTGTTTTTTAGGTCAAATGATGGATATATATCATGACATTTATAAATATCAATCACATTGTCTAAATACTGGAGATATTCTTCCTCCGATGTATGTGCATCAAAAGTTCTGCAAATATCCGTTTCTGCAAAAAAACTCTTTCCTATTACGAGGATCCCGAGGCCCTCCATATCCAATTAGAGAACCGGTAGAAATTTTTACACGGTCCCACCAGTAATTCTATTCTGCAATACATTTTTCCATTCCGGCGAAAGTTTCTCCATAAGTTTAAGTTGATGGGAAAATAATAATCTGCGGCTATCTTGGAACGGAATCCGATGAATTAATTCATATTGTAGCGCCATATCAAATGTTATCTTTTCAAAAACAATATACAACAACGTGTCTGCATCCTTAAACTATTGTCTTTTCATTTCTTTACCATTTTCACTAGTTATCAGATAATAAAATGGAAATTTAGCTTCAATATACGGCTGTGCATACTGGTTTCGTTTTTCAAACCCATCTAATAATTTCTCGGGCGCATCAATTATTTTT
>SVRY01000005.1 GCA_015064585.1 Oscillospiraceae bacterium | reverse complement strand
GCGTGGCAGTACATTGTATCATTATACCGAACAGCATTGGACATGGAAATTGAAAGAAAACAAATAAATCACTAAAAACTAGTATTGCCGATTTAACGGCAGAATGGAGTATATTATGAAAAAAATTACAGCACTTATTTTATGCGCAGTAGTGCTGCTAACCCTTGCTTCCTGCGGCGGCGAAATGCCGGAAAAGACCCCCGAGCCAGCCACTCCGGAAGCAGCCACCCCCGAAGCACAGACTCCCGAAGCGGTAACTCCCGAGGAAAGCTATCCCAAAGAAGTGAAGAACAGTTCTGCGATGCTGATTCCGGCTATTGTAGAGTATGATTTGGAAAATGAGATCAAAGGTATAAAGCTCATACAGGACACCGAAACGCTCAATGCTTGCCGCGAGGAATACAAGTCGATGATGATAGAAAAAATAAAGGCTGCTAGTGAGACTGATTCGAAGGAGCAGGAGATTGCTTCATTGCTGAAACGGTATGAGCAGGCATTGAAATTTTTTTCACTTTGCGAAGATCAGGACTATTTTGAAGATAATGCAGTAATTTTGATCGGTTTAGTATATATGGCAGATGTTTCGCACGTAAATTGCCGTATCATATTGGACGAAAGCGGTAATGAAAAGCTGAAAGTAAGTCCTCGCTTGTCGGGGGTGCCAAACTCAGATCGCAAGACTTATACTTTGGCACTGTCACTGCCGAAAGATATAGCAGTTTCTTTTCAAGATAATTTAATCGTGAGCCACTCAGATTGGTTAGATGCATAGTTTAACGAGATAAGCCAAAGGAGCACTCATTATGAAAATCCGAATACTATCCTTTATCTTATTGACACTCACGCTTGTTCCCCTGCTGCTTTCCTGCGGCGGAGAAATGCCGGAAAAGACCCCCGAGCCTGCAACTCCTGAAGCAACGCCTACTCCGCAAACGAAAGAACCTGTCAAAGAGCCGCCGAGAGAGGTTGCGGGCAATATTGTGTTTTATTGTGATGTGCCGGAATATGAAAAGATCAAGGATGCCGAGATGCTGGAAAATGCCGTTTTGCATATGCAACAGAATCCACGAAAAAAAGCGGCGAGTGTTTCGGTGTGGCTTTGCGAAGATGCGGAGAATAAGAGCAATACCAAAGAATACTATGCCACGCTGTATGAAAATGCATCGGAGGTGCTTTCGGCACTGATGTATACGGATATACATCCGAACGAATATGCACCCTTTGTGAGTATGACGATTCCGTATTCTGCACTTTTGCCGCAGACGATTTTGGAGGTTGCCGAAAACGAATTGATTGCCATGGTGATCGTATCATATCCATTGGAGATTGTAGGCGCATAAATAAAAGTGATAGCAGGATGCTTCGGTGTCTTGCTATTTTTGTTTGGTGTATTGACAAAACGGGGAAGTTGATGTACAATAAAAAATAACGATGAATTTTTGAAAGGACGGATCAATTATGAAACCCGAAACCATTTGCCTGCAGGGCGGTTACACTCCCGAAAACGGAGCTCCCAGAGTCCTGCCGATCTATCAGTCCACCACCTATAAATACGATTCTTCCGAGCATCTCGGCAAGCTTTTTGATCTGACTGCTCCCGGTCATATGTATACCCGTATTTCCAACCCCACTGTGGAAATGGTGGAGAATAAGATCGCGGCGCTGGAAGGCGGCGTGGGCGCCATGCTTTGCTCTGCGGGGCAGGCGGCATCCTTTGCGGCAATTTTCAACATTTGCCAGGCAGGACAGAACTTTGTGTGCAGCTCCACCATTTACGGCGGCACGGTCAATTTGTTTGCCGTTACCATGAAGCGTATGGGTATTGAAGCCCGCTTTGTGACTCCCGATATGACCGATGAGGAGCTGGATTCTTATTTCGATGAAAACACCCGTCTTGTGTTCGGTGAAACCATTGCCAATCCTGCGCTCAATGTATTTGATATTGAACGCTTTGCGGAAATTGCCCACAAGCATAATGTTCCTTTGATTGTTGACAATACCTTTGCCACCCCCATTCTTTGCCGTCCCTTTGATTTTGGTGCAGATATTGTAGTTCACTCCACTACCAAGTACATGGACGGACATGCTACTGTTGTGGGCGGTGTGATCGTTGATTCCGGTAAATTTGACTGGAATAAAGACGGAAAATATCCCGAACTTTCGACCGTGGATGAATCCTATCACGGTGTTGTCTACACCCGTGATTTCGGTGCGGCAGCATATATTACCAAGTGCCGTGTACAGCTCATGCGTGATTTGGGGCTGACTTGCCAGCCTATGGCGGCCTTCCTTCTCAATGAAGGATTGGATACCTTGGCACTGCGCATTGAGCGTCACAGCCAAAATGCTCTTACAGTTGCCAAATATCTGGAAGCAAATGATAAGATCACCTGGGTAAATTACCCCGGTTTGGAATCCAACTCCGAATATGAAAGAGCCATGAAGTATTTGCCAAAGGGTCAGTCGGGTGTTATCTCCTGCGGTATCAAGGGTGGCAGAGAAGCAGCTATGAAATTTATGGACAGCTTGAAATTGGCATCCATTGTTGTACACGTGGCGGATGCCCGTACTTGTGTACTGCATCCCGCTTCCACCACTCACCGCCAGCTCACCGACCGTCAGTTGGAAGAAGCAGGCGTTAAGGCAGATCTGATCCGTCTGTCTGTCGGCATTGAAAATGTGGAAGACATCATTGCGGATATTGAGCAGGCGCTTGCTCAGATCTAAAACGAAACAAAGAGAGAAAGATTATGCCTATCAAGATACCCGACACGCTGCCTGCGGCGCAGACTCTGCACAATGAAAATATTTTTACCATCACCGAACAGCGCGCGACAACCCAGGACATTCGTCCTCTTCGGATCCTTGTATTAAATCTGATGCCGACTAAGATCGTGACCGAAACGCAGCTGGCAAGAGTGCTGGGAAATACGCCGTTGCAAGTGGAAATGGAACTTTTGCAGACCTCTACCTATGTTTCCAAAAATACTGCCCCCGAGCATATGCTTGCTTTTTATAAGACCTTTGATCAAGTGAGAGATCAAAAGTTTGACGGCATGGTCATTACAGGGGCACCTGTAGAAAATATGCCTTTCGAAGAGGTTTCTTATTGGCAGGAGCTGTGCGAGATCATGGAGTGGAGCAAATCCCATGTCACCAGTACACTGCATATTTGTTGGGGTGCGCAAGCGGGGTTGTACTATCATTACGGTATTGATAAAGTGCCGCTTGCCGAGAAAATGTTCGGGATTTTTCCGCACAAGGTGACTCATACCGGGTCTATTTTGTTTCGCGGCTTTGACGATGTGTTTATGGTGCCTCATTCCCGCCATACTACGGTTCGCCGTGAGGATGTGGCGGCGGTCAAGGGGCTTAAAATCCTTGCCGAATCGGAAGAAGCCGGACTTTTTGCGGTTTCCACCGACAAAGGAAGGCAGATCTTTATCATGGGACATGCGGAATATGACGCGGATACATTGGCAAAGGAGTATTTCAGAGATAAAAATCTGGGACTGCCTATTCATGTACCGGTGAATTATTTCCCCGGGGATGATGATACCAAGACACCAAGGGTTACTTGGCGTTCTTCTGCCAATCTTCTGTATTCCAACTGGCTCAACTATTTTGTATATCAGACTACGCCATACGATATCGGCAGTATCGGTAAATAATATTTGACAGCTCATTGGTTCGAAGGAATAGATGAGCTGTTTTTATTGAAAGAGGAATTTTATGCGCAAGATCGGAATATGCTGTTTGGTGTTTATATGTATGCTGCTTTGCGGCTCGTGCGGCAAAAGCGGCAAGGGATTCTATGCTTTGAAAAGCGAAAACAATCAGAATGATATGCTTCCCTATACCTGTACCTATGAAAACAGGTTTGATAAAAAGACTCGCACGCTGAATTTCAAGCAGATCGACCAAAATGGCGGAATCATTGGATATGGAATCGCCACCTATGATGAGCGGGGAAGACGACTGACCTATACATTGAAGGACGGTAATCAAAATACCTATCTGTCCCAGGAATTCTCCTATGATGAAGCAGGCAATGAAATTGAGATCTATACCCGTATGCTGGGAAGCCCCGACTGCATGGAATATAAGACCTATGAAAACGGAGTGCTTGTGGGGGGGATGCTGTGCTATTATGATGAGAACGGCGATATTGAATCTACTGAATTATACGAACTGACTGTAATGGAGAGGGGCACGGTTATTTCCTATTATGATACGACCGGGGAGTTAATTGCGTCCTCGGGATATAAGGATACCTTTGATAAAAACGGAAATTTGATTTCTTCGGTTACTTATGCGGACGGAGGTTTTTTCAAGGAGTCGGGAAGCGTGCAGTACAGTTACGAGTGGATAGAGTTTGACTGAACCAAAAGGTATTAAATTGCAGGAAAAGCAAGGAAATACTTTATAAAATAGCTTAGGAAATGAAAAAAGTTGCAAATTTTCCGAAGAAACTTTCGGATAATACTTGACAAGAAAACAAAAAACTGCTAGGATAGAGCCACTAGGATAGAGGTGCATCATGCAATCAGTATCGGAAGTCGAAAAGACGCGTACAGGCGTTGTTTCCAGGAAAGGTGCAGGTGCCGAAGACGAATTTTGCTGTACAGAAATTCGGGCTGGCAGGAAACCATAATAGGTTTCATGTTGTCGCAGGACTGCGGAGAGCTATCGGGTGTCATCCATCGTTGTTTTTTGGATAGACGGAGCAGTCGGGGAGTCATCCTTGACTGTATTTTTTTTGTAAAATCAGATGCCGTTTTCGGCATGGAGGAATATATGGGAAAGAAAACAATTTTTACAGGTGTTGCAACTGCTATGATCACTCCCTATGATGAAAAGGGAAATGTAGATTATAAGGATCTGGCAAGAATGATCGATTTTCAGTTGGCGGGCGGCGTGGATGCGCTGGTTGCTTGCGGCTCTACAGGCGAACCTTCAACTATGAGTGATGATGAACATCGTGAAGTGATCGAGTTTACCGTAAAATATGTGGCAGGCAGAGTTCCGGTCATCGCCGGTTGCGGAAGCAACGATACCGCATATGCGCTGGATCTATGCAAATGTGCTTGTGAAAGCGGTGCGGATGCAATGCTGGTGGTAACTCCTTACTATAACAAGGCAACCCAAAAGGGACTTATTCAAATGTACACCAAGATTGCAGATGCATCTACCAAGCCGATTATTTTGTACAATGTGCCCTCTCGTACAGGTGTGAATATTGAGCCATCTACATACAGAGAGTTGGCAGATCACCCCAATATTGTGGCAATTAAAGAAGCGGGCGGCAATATATCCAAGATCGTGGAAACCATGTCCTATGTTCAAGGTAAGTTGGATCTGTATTCGGGAAATGACGATCAGGTCGTGCCTATCATGGCGCTTGGCGGTAAGGGCGTTATTTCGGTGGTTTCCAATCCCCTGCCCGAAAAGACTGAGGAAATGGTTACCCGTTTCCTGCAGGGAGATGTTGCGGCAGCGGCGGCTATTCAGTTTGAATTGCATCGCATGATCGACGCACTGTTTTGTGAGGTCAATCCCATCCCCGTGAAGGCGGCAATGTCTGCGCTCGGCTTTTGCCGCAACACGCTGCGTGAACCTCTGACTACCATGGAAGAGCCTAATTATCAGAAGTTGCTTTCGGCTATGCGTGAGCTCGGGTTAAATGTTTAATATAAAGGATTTAAAATTATGAAGATCATTGTAAATGGTGCCGGTGGCAGAATGGGCGGGATTCTCTGTCGCATGATCGAAGCAAGCGAACAGCATGAACTTGTGGGAAAAATCGACAAATATGCAAACGGCTATGCCCGTTCGCTTTCCGAGATTGCGACACAGGCCGACTTGGTAATCGACTTTTCCCATCACAGCGCAGTTCCTTGTTTGATGGAAGAGGTTACGAAACGCGGTTTGCCGGTGGTTGTTTGTACAACCGGTCTTTCTCAAGAGGAGACAGATGCTGTAAAGAATGCTTCGAATCAGGTCCCGGTATTCTTTTCTGCCAATATGTCGGTGGGTATTGCGCTTTTGTGTGACCTTGCCCGTACTGCGGCCAAGACCATGCAAGGGGCAGATATTGAGATCGTGGAAGCTCATCACAACCGCAAGTTGGATGCTCCCAGCGGAACTGCTTTGATGCTGGCAAACGCCATTCGTGAAGTATTGCCCGAAAAACAATTGGTTTGCGGAAGAAACGGACAGCAAAAAAGAGAAAAAGACGAGATCGGTATGCATGCCATCCGCATGGGTAATGTGGTGGGAATGCATGAAATCCATATTGCTACCGACACGCAGATTATTACTCTGCGCCACGAAGCGCAGGATCGCGGCGTATTTGCTGAAGGTGCGATCCGTGCTGCTGAATATTTAGCAAATAAATCTGCCGGCCTTTATTCCATGGAGGATCTTGTCAAAGAAGGCTAAGGCACAAAGGATAGACCTATGTTATATACCAATTTGAATATAAATGAAAAAGGCCATTTGACTTTAGGCGGCTTGGATACCGTCGAACTTGCCAAAGAATATGGCACTCCTTTGTATGTAATGGACAAAGACCGCGTCAGAGAGAATTGCCGAGCCTACCGCACTGCAATGCAAAAATATTTTGGCAAGGATTGTCTGCCCTTTTATGCCAGTAAAGCGCTTTGCTTTACCGATATGTGCCGGTTGGCAGCTGAGGAAGAAATTGGGCTGGATGTGGTATCCTCAGGCGAATTGTATACCGCAAAGCGTGCAGGTTTCCCGATGGAAAGAGTCGGTTTTCACGGTAACAATAAGACAGATGCGGACATCGCTTTCGGAATTTCCCTTGGCGTAGGCCATTTTGTGGCAGATGCCGCAGAGGAGATCGAAGTGATCGAAAGGGAAGCTGCCAAGGCAGGCATACAGCAAAAAGTACTGCTGCGTGTTACGCCCGGTATCGATCCCCATACCCATGCGAAGATCGCCACCGGAATGGTGGACAGCAAATTTGGCGCTGCCATCGAAACCGGGGCGGCAATGGAATTGACAAAGCAGATTTTGGGCTGTCCGCACATTGATTTTGAAGGATTTCATTGCCATGTGGGCTCGCAGATCTTTGAGGCTTCCCCATTTATTTCCGCAGTGGATATTATGTTGGATTTCATTTCGCAGGTTATGGCAGAAACCGGATATATCGCAAAGATATTAAATCTTGGCGGCGGTTTCGGAGTTCGGTATACCGAAGATGATCCGAAAATGAATCTGGAAAAATTCATTCATATGGTGGCAGATCATTTGGACACCAAGCGCAAAGAATACTGCCTGCCGCGGTTAACAATTTATATGGAGCCGGGACGGTCAATTGTGGCAGATGCGGGTATTACACTATATACTGTTGGTACAGTAAAGAAAATTCCCGGGTATAAAAATTATGTTTCAGTGGACGGCGGCATGGCAGATAATCCGCGCTTTGCGCTGTATGAAGCAAAATACACAGTGTTGAATGCCGAACGTGCCAACGCTGATTGCGATCTGATTTGCACTGTGGCAGGAAGATGCTGTGAAAGCGGTGACTTGATCGGGGAAAATATCTCTCTTGCCGAGCCAAAGCGCGGCGAAATTCTGGCAGTGCTGACCACGGGTGCCTACAATTTCTCCATGGCATCCGGTTATAACCGTCTTTGCCGTCCGGCGCTTGTGTGGGTAGAGGGCGGAAAGAGCCGGGTGGCGGTTCGTCGCGAGAGCTTTGATGATCTTCTGGAAAAAGACCTTTAATGAGAAAGGATAAGACCCTCATGTTGAAAACAGTAAAATTTGGCGGCAGCTCCCTTGCTGATGCGGAGCGTTTTGCCAATATCAAGCATATTATTGAATTGGATCCCTCACGTCGTATTATGGTGGTAAGTGCGCCCGGTAAATCCAAAGCGTACCGTCATAAGATCACGGATCTACTATATCTTTGCAACGAGCATATCAAATATAAGGTGGATTACAGTGAATTCTTTTCTATGATTGAAACACGCTACCGTGACATTGCCAATACTCTTGGTATTGCAGATAAAGTGGATCTGGATTATGAGTTTGCCGAGATTCATCGGGGAATCGAGGAAAAGAGAGGAACCAATTATTTGGTATCCCGCGGTGAATATCTTTGTGCCAAGTTGATGGCGGCATATTTGGGATATGATTTTGTGGATGCAAGCAACGTTATCATTTTTGATTACCGCGGCAATATTGATTTTAATAAAACCAATAATGCGCTGGTCAATGCGTTCAAAGCATCCGGCGGCAGAATTGTGATTCCCGGTTTCTACGGGAGCATGCCGGGAGGAGCCATTCAACTGATGACCCGCGGCGGTTCTGATGTTACCGGTGCCATTGCGGCTGCGGCACTGGATTGCGATATGTATGAGAACTGGACCGATGTGGCAGGCATTTTGATGGCAGATCCTGAGGTTGTAAAGAATCCTCTTCCCATTTCTCACATTACCTACAGTCAGTTGCGCGATATGACTTATATGGGCGCTAAAGTGCTGCATGAAGAAACTGTTTTGGCTGTAAGAGAGAAGAATATTCCGATCAATATCCGCAGCACCTTGGATATTCATAACCCGGGTACGGTGATCTCTTCCGAAAGTGAAGTGGCTCTGAGCGGCAGAATGATTACAGGACTTGCCGGCAGAAAGAATTATACCATTATTTCGGTGGCCAAGAACCACGTTTCCGCTGAAATCGGTGTGATTCGTCAAGTGGTTGAGACCTGCGAAAAAATGGATATTCAGGTTGAGAATATGTTGTTTGGAATTGACTGTTTCTCACTTGTGGTGCGCAGTGAGCAGGTGGCTGCCAATATGTATAACTTTGTGGCGGCGATGGAACAGATCTGCGGAGAGAATTCGGTGAAAATCCGTGAAAATATTTCACTTGTGGCGGCAGTGGGATGCCGTGCCGAAGGAAGCCGCGCAGGTATTTACAGCAAGATGTTGGATGCGCTTGCAGAGCAAGACATCCGTATTCGAATCGTTACCCAAGGTCCTGAAGAAGCAAATATTGTAATTGGCGTGGATGACAAACGCTGTGATGATGCTATTCGTGTTTTGTATCGGGCTTTTGTGGGTTAATTGCAAAAACAGATAGATTTAGGGCGCTTTTTCAGTGCCCTAAAACGCATTTTAAAATTGAATGGAGAAATATATGCTACTGGTGGTAGATGCGGGCAATTCCAATATACATGTGGGCTGTTTTGAAGAAGACAAGCTTTTTTGCCGATTCGCTCTTGGTGTAAGTAGCGATCGCACATCGGATGAATATGCATGGATCTTGCGCGCTTTTTTGAGCGACAATGGATGCAATGCCAAGGTGATTGACGGTGTGATGATCGGGTCAGTGGTGCCTTCCATGACCGACAAATTGGAAAAAGCTATTCGCCGTATTACCAGTGCTAAGATTTTGTCGGTGGGACCCGGTGTAAAGACCGGCTTCCCCATTAAATTGGACAACCCTGCCGAATTGGGCGCGGATCTTGCGGCAAATGCAGCGGGGGCAATCCAAACAGTGGGCTTCCCCGTAATCATTGCAGATTGCGGCACAGCAACTACCGTGATGGCAATTGATCGTGAAGGTGCTTATATCGGAGGATGTATTATGCCTGGGGTAGGCATGGGATTGGATGCCTTGAACGGTGCGGAACTGCTGCCGGAAATATCGGTAGGAAAATCGGTTTCTCCGCTCGGAAAGAACACCAAGGACTGTATGCGTTCCGGTGTGATTCGAGGAGGAGCTATGTCGGTTTGCGGTTTTACGGAACTCTACCGTAAAAATCCTGCAGTGGGGAAGCAGGCGCCCCTTGTTATTACCGGTGGCTATGCTGAATGGCTGTTACCGTATTTGCCTGAGAATGCAAGGCATATTCCTCTTTTGACACTGCAGGGGCTTTGTGCTATTTGGCATTTGAATCAAAAGAAAAACTGATGTGGTGTACATGCAGTGAAGATACCCAAAAGGGATTTTACACGTAAACGCATGTGCTTTACATAAATATTTTTTCGCCGTATCTGATGGGGAACGGCAGATAGGAGGCTGTTATGAAACAGCAAAGAAAAAATGTACAGACTCAAAAATGGGTTATGTGCGCCATTTTGACTGCAATTGTGATCGTACTGCAATTGCTTTGCACCTTTGTACGTGTAGGCCCCTTTTCCATTACGCTGGCATTGATGCCAATCATCATTGGCGCGGCTTTGTACGGTCCGCTGATTGGCGGTTGGTTGGGCTTTGTGTTTGGTGTAGTCGTACTATTAGTGGATGCAGGTGCTTTCCTTGCCGTAAATGTAATCGGAACGGTTATAACAGTGATTGCCAAAGGCTTTTTGGCAGGCTTTTTGGCAGGGCTTGTGTACAAGGTAATGGAAAAGGTGAATACGTACGTGGCTGTTGCAGCTGCCGCGGTGATTTCTCCTCTTGTGAACACGGGTGTTTTCTTCATAGGATGTCAAATATTCTTTATGCCCACCATTGCTTCTTGGGCAGGCAGCGGAGAAACTGCTATGCATTACTTGATTTTTGGTATGATCGGTTTTAATTTCATTACCGAAATGGTGATCAATGCAATTTTGTGTCCTGCGGTTGTACGCCTTTTGAAGATCGGAAAGAAAACTCTCAAATAAAAAATAAAATAATTTCGCAAAAAGCTATTGACAAATTCCCTTTGGTGTGGTATTATACGCAAGTAGCCAAACGGAATGCGCCCTTAGCTCAGCGGATAGAGTGCCCGGCTACGAACCGGTAGGTCAGAGGTTCGAATCCTCTAGGGCGCGCCACAAAAAAGCCAAGTCGTAGGACTTGGCTTTTTTTAACTAAATCCGCCTTTTTTGAAAGAAATCCTCATGAAAGCGGTAAATTGATTGCTAATGGGAAAAATTGACTATGAAAAAAACATTTACAACGACTATGCCCGATCAGGCGGGGGCTTTTTTGAAAGCGGATCGGTGCCTTGCCCGACTGGGATTGAACATTACCCGCGTCAGCTATAATAAAGCGGTGGATGCGCATATGCTGTTCATCGAGGCGGAGGGTAGTGAGCAAGCTTTGCAGATTGCCCAGATAGAGCTTTCTGAACTTGGATATTTGACCGACCAAAACCGAGGAGGCGGCGTGATTCTATTTGAGTTCAAATTGCCGAATGAACCCGGAGCTTTGTTTCCCATCGTGCAGCTGGTCAATCATTTTTGCTTTAATATATCTTATATGAGCTATACCGAGACAAAGAACGAATACCAGTATTTTAAAATGGGACTTTTCATTGAAAGAGCCGGGGACCTGTCTGATTTTATGCATCGTGTATCACAAATTTGTCCTGTGAAGGTGTTGAATTACGATAAAAGCGAAAAGATGCTGGATAATACAGTGTTTTATTTGTCTTTTGCCAATGAGATTGCGGAAAAGATGGATCTTGATGAAAAAACGAAGAGCAGTTTGATTGTCAATGCCAATCGCGTCATGCAGATGTTGGACGATCAAGGAAATCCGCCATATAAAACCTTTGACTATATTGGCAAATTTGCCGACTATATTCACCGTTGCAAGGGTGAAGGTTATACACCTCGTATTACCCGTCTGCAAACGACAGGCGGTATACCCGTTCTGCTCATTGAGCCGCCCTGCGGCAGTAATACCGCTGTATTGGAGCTTCCTGATCAGCTTTTGGTTTGCGATGGCGGTTTCCCCTGTTACAGAGAGGAATTGCTTGCGGTTTTACGTCGGGAAATCCATGATTTTGACCATCGGAGTAAAGAGATATTCCTTTCCCACGGAGATGTAGACCATGTGGGGCTGTGCGATATTTTTGATAAAGTGCATCTGTCCGCCGTATGCCTTGAAAATTTTCGCCTCGAAAGAGAGGGACAGGGAGCATTTAGAGAAGAAAATCCCCTGCATGCACCTTATGTTAAGATCAGCAAAATTCTGGCAGGCTATGAAACACCGGTTTCAGGTCAGTTTTGCCCTATCGGTACGGTGAAAGAACAGGAAAATTTTCTATGTTATGCGGGTGAAATGAGAGTGGGTGATCTTACGTTCAAAGTGTACGACGGTAAGGGAGGACATGTCAAAGGAGAGGCAGTTTACATTGAGCCAACGGAGAAGATTGCTTTTACCGGTGATATTTATGTGAATATTAAAAATTTCACTGCCGAACAGGCAAAATTCAACCGTCTTGCTCCGTATCTGATGACCTCAGTGGACACCGATCCCAATGCCGCCAAAGCGGAAAGAGAAGCTTTTATGGCATTGCTCACCCCCGGAAGATGGCAGATCTTCGGCGGTCACGGCGGCGTGATGACACTGGATGTGCCGCCAAAATAAAGGAAAATCTTAAAAGAAACCATAATAGCAAAACCACATCCTCTTGTGTAAAGAAAGGAATGTGGTTTTGTTTGTTATACGGTCAATCCAGCGATTGTAAATATACCGAAAGCAGTCTAAGTGCTGTTTCTCTGTCTTTGGAAGAACAGGCATCCAAACGTTGTAAGATTTCATCTTGCCGGGGAGTGAAATTAGGACTGTCTTCGGTGAGTATTTCATCCGGCGTGATGTGAAGGACATTGCAGATACGAAGCAGCGTCTCCATGCGCATATTGACCGTACCGCGCTCGATGTCCGCATAGGTGCGGTCAGATATATCCGCTTCTTCGGCAACCTCAGCTTGTGTAAGCCCGATACGGCGGCGGATGGTATACAGTTTGTTCCCAATTGCATGAAAATCAAAAATCAGCATTATAATTCCTCCAAATTGTTCATTATAGGAATTATAACTCCTGATACACTTGACAAACAGGAATTATTATAGTATAATTACAGGAAGAATAGTTTGTATTTAGATACTGTGATCGGACCGCAGGTTTGTCGGAATGTGGACAGCAGGTATTATATGCAAGAATGTATCGTTATTTGTGAAAATGTGCTCAACCAATGGTATAGACATGTCAACTATGCAGGTATTGATTTTTGTGTATCCTCATAATATAATAATGATGGGTGCTGAAAAATGATTGTCGTTCGTTGTTTTTGTGTGTAAAAGTAACTTGAAGCATATAAGAAAATGAATATAAAAGATTTTGATATCATGATTTGATCGAAATTCGTATTTGGATCCATTTGCGTGATTCAAAGTGAAAGGATAAAAAATGGAATTTAAAAAGAAAAACAAAAACGCTAAAAAGAAAAAAGAGAAGGATAAAGATTCATTGCCGTTTAGAAAGATAGTCGGTTATAACCTGGATGCCCTGAAAATGATCAGTCGAGCGGCGCCTTGGTATATACCGTACAGGATGGCGTTTCGGATTGTATTTACGGTTATGAATTTTCTGTTTGACGCATGGCTTCTTCGGTATGTTCTCAATGCCTTTCAAAAGGGTACGGACATAAAAACAGTGGTAGCGGTCATCGCTTTAGTAAGCGGCGGATATTTGTTGATGTGTATTGCGGACAATGCCATTGACTATTTTGTCATTCCTAAAATGACTAACAACATAACAAAGTCTATTCGTAAAATGATGTTCAAAAAGGCGGGGGAGGTTGAACTTGCTTGCTATGAAAGTCCCGAGTTTTATGATAAGTACGTAAAAGCGATGGACGAAGCGTCCGGCAGAGTATATGCTGTGTTAAGTTCTGTGGAGGATCTTTTGCGGCTGTGTCTTTCTGTGATTTTAAACGGGGCATTGTTGTTGCTGATTGATCCCTATCTCGTAATATTCGCAATTTTCCCCATATTTTTTGGGTTTGTCCGTAAAAAGGAATTGGCGGTATATTACAAGTATGTGGCCGAACAAAAGCCCATCGATCGCCGAAAAAGGTATATCCGCCGTACCTTTTATATGAACGAATATGCAAAGGAAATGCGCCTGACCAATATGGCATCCTCTCAAATTGAGCATTTCAAAGGTCTTTACGGAAAATATAAGGTTATTCTTAAAAAGCATGGGATCAAGCGAACCATTCTCGGCTTTCTGGGAGAATGCTCCGGAGATCTCATCTCTTCGGTGGGCAGTATATTTTACGCTGTGTACCGAACGGTAATTTCGGGCACAATGCTTGTCGGAGACTGCGCAGTAACGGTAAACTCCATCCAGACTCTTAACTATTATCTCAATCAATCTGTGACAGATATAGCGGCGTTTTCCGAACATGCTCTTTATATAAGAGATATGACCGAATTCTTGCATTATGAGCCGAAAATTAAGGAAAACGAAAATGGAATCATTGCCAAGCCGGGTGTTATTAAGTTTGAAAACGTAAGCTTTTCTTATATAGGAAGTGATAAAAAGGCTCTTGACAATATAACGTTCACACTAAATCCGAATGAAAGAGTTGCTCTTGTGGGGTGTAACGGTGCCGGTAAGAGTACTGTTGTTAAATTGCTTTTACATTTGTATGAACCCACAGAGGGAACGATTACCCTCGATGGAGTGGACATAAGGGAGTACAATTTGACCTCATACCGCCGTATGTTTGCAACCATGTTTCAAGATTATAAGAGCTTTTCCATGACGGTTGCTGAAAATGTAGCTAAAAAGCCATTGGAAGAAGGAGATTTACCAAAGGTTGAAAGTGCACTTATGCTTTCGGGGGTGAGAGAAAAGATATCGACTTTTCCCAAAGATATGCATACGACCTTAACCAAGGAATTTGATCCGGACGGTGCGGTATTGTCGGGAGGCGAAAATCAGAAGATACAGCTTGCATCGGTATTTTTTTCGGATTCTCCTTTTGCCGTGCTTGACGAGCCTTCTTCTGCCCTTGATCCTATCGCCGAATACAAGGTGTTTGAAGGTATGATAAACGCAACCGAGGGTAAATCTGTGTTGTTTATTTCTCACCGTTTGTCCTCTGCTGTTTTAGCTGATCGAATTGTGGTTATGGACGGTGGTAAGGTAAGCGAGGCGGGATCTCACGAGGAGCTATTAAATAAAGGCGGTGTATATGCAGAAATGTTCCGCCGTCAAGCAGAGAATTATTTTGATGGTCAAGAAAATGAGGAAGGAGGTAATGCCGATGACTGACCAAAAGAAATCCAAAACAGAGTCAATTGTGAAAATCATTAAAAACAATTTTTATATGGTCAGAAAAATATTTCGCCATTCCCCCGTACTGGTTATATTGATGGTTTTGGGGGGCGTTGTAAACGGAATTTGCAGTTCTGTCGGTGTGATATTTACAGCTCTTGTTTTTGAAGCGTTGGGACGCGGTGCTCGGTTTGCCGAGTTTATCCCCATCTTTGTTTTGGGAGCGAGCGGTATTATAGGATATTGGTTTTACGGCAGGCTGAACTATCTCTATTTTCGTCCGTGGATGCAAAATAAACTACACTACGGAATGCATCAGGAAATTTTTAACAAGAGTATGGAAGCTGACCTTTCCTGCTTTGATGATCCTGATTTTTACAACGATTTTGTATGGGCTATGGATGAAAGCGATACAAGAGCCATGCAGGTGCTTGAAAAGATATCCTATTTTATCAATTATATCATTTCGCTTGCCACTACCTTCACGCTTATATTCACAGTAAGTCCCATTATAGTTGTAATATCCTTTATACGCTCTGTTATAATGTTCTTCTTCCAAAAGTACACCAATAAACTGAATGTGGCACATGATACGGAAACCAAGCCGTATTATCGTAAAGAAAATTACATAAACCGTGTTTTTCATCTTGCCGAGTATGCGAAAGAGCTTCGTACCTCAAGACTGTCGGAAAATCTGATCAATGACTACGAAAAGGCGGCGGATGAAAGACTTGCCATCAATTTAAAATATAATAGAAAGTATAATATAACTAACCTTGTGTACTGTTTGTCTGATTTTGTTCCCTCTGCAGTGTCAATTTCAATTGTGACGGTGGGGCTGTATAACGGCTCAATTGATCTTGCGGGTTTTGCGATCGTTATGAACTATATGTGGCGTATCATGTATATGTTCCAAAACTTTTCATATCACTTCAATGAATTTGAAAAGAATTCACTTTATATTGATAAGTATATGAAGTTTATGACTTTTCAGTCAAAGGTGGTAAGCGGTGACAAAAAAGTTCCCGCTTTTGAAAGTTTGGAACTTAAAAACGTATCATTTAAATACAAAGATGAGGTTGATGCTCCCTTTGTACTCAAAAACGTAAGCCTTTCCATAAAAAAAGGACAAAAAATTGCCCTTGTCGGTTATAACGGCGCGGGAAAAACCACGCTTATCAAGCTGTTTATGCGTTTTTACGACCCTACCGAGGGAGAAATACACTATAACGGTGTTAATATAAAAGAGTATGATTTGAAAGAATACAGAAGCCGTATAGGTGCTGTGTTCCAGGATTTTAAGCTGTTTTCGGCAACCATAGCTGAAAATGTTCTCGGAAGACCTGTTGAAAATGAAAAGGACAGGGAAACAGTATTGAAGGCGCTTTGTCATGCATCTTTTGGCGGTAAAGCGGATAGTCTTCCCAACGGGATTGATACGATGCTTACCCGTGAATTTGACGATGAAGGACAGGATTTATCGGGAGGCGAAAGTCAAAAAGTGGCAATTGCAAGAGCTTTTGCAGGGGATTTTGATCTTGTCATTATGGACGAGCCGTCGTCCGCGCTCGACCCAATAGCAGAGTATAATTTGAATCATTCTGTTGCAGAACACTTAAAATACAATACGGTTATATTTATTTCTCATCGGTTATCGACTACCAGAATGACGGACATGATCTATATGTTTGACCGCGGAGAGGTCATTGAGCGGGGAAATCATCAAGAGCTTTTGGAAAAGGGCGGAAAATACGCAACAATGTTTGAACTACAGGCAAAAACATATAAGACAAGTAGCAGTATGTAATATCAATCAAAAAAGGTCTTGCAAAGAAATAACTTTGCAGGACCTTTGGACATGATAGGCTGTTTAGGTAAGCCATTCTTCCTCGGATATGCGATTCTCCAAATTCTTTTTTCTGTTCTTTTCAAACCATTCATCGGGAAACATCGGTTTTTCTTTGGCTTCGAACAGATAACAAAAGGCATCGCCGGTTTCCAGATCGTCGCAGTAGGTAGATTTGTATTCATACCGATCTGCCAAAACAAAGGAATCGATGAGTGCTTGCCGGCATTTGCACCAATTGTGAATATGATAGGTGGGATCTTCGGGGTCGCAAAGGGTGGCGCAGAAATGAATACAGTTATAGCAAGTTTTGATCATGATTCGATTCCCGCCTCTTTGAGAAGCATTTTGTTGAATTCCTCGGCAGTGTTATAACCCATGCGTTTCTGACGGTTGTTCATGGCGGCAATTTCCATGATAATAGCAAGGTTACGGCCGGGACGGACAGGGATGGTGACCATTGGCACCTTTATATCCATGATTTCATAGTACTCATTTTCCAAGCCGAGACGGTCATAGTATTTATCGGGATCCCAAGGTTCCAGAATGACAACCATATTGATCTTTTCGGTTTCTTTCACGGCACCGATACCGAAAATACGGCGTACGTCCACAATGCCCACGCCGCGCAGTTCGGCATAATAACGGATGGTAGAGGGGGCAGAGCCTACTAAGGATTTGGCGGATACCTTTTTGATCTCCACTGCGTCATCGGCAATCAGTCGGTGTCCTCGCTTCAAAAGTTCGATTGCTGTTTCGCTTTTGCCGATACCGCTGGAACCGATGATCAGAATACCTTCGCCGTACACTTCCACAAGAACGCCGTGCCGAGTGATGCGGGGGGCAAGGTGTACATTCAGTGAGGCGATCAAGGCAGCCATGAAATCAGTTGTTTTGGTTGCGGCGCGCAGGATCGGAACCTGATGCTTTTTTGCCAACTCCAGAAATTCTTCGGGGGCATCGTGGAGTCCTGCAAAGATTACCGCTGTGGGATGGTGGGAAAGAAAACTGTCAATATTTTTTTTGCGTGTTTCTTTGTCAAGGCTTGTCATATACTCCCATTCCGCATTGCCGATAAGCTGGATCCGCTGAGGCTCAAACTGCCTGAAAAAGCCCGAAAGGGCAAGCCCGCAACGATGGACTTCGGGGCGGCTAATCAGGATTTCTTCGGCATTTGTGGGAAGGTATACGCTTTGCAGAGAAAATTCGTTCATAATGGCAGAAAGCGGTATGGTATATGTTTTCATTATATATGTACCTCGATTCGAATAGGTATACCCAGTATATCATGTTTTCTTTTTTTTTTCAATATCAAAGTGAAAGAATATCGGACAATCTGACGGGCATACAATGAATTACCAATGAAAAGGAGGCAATTGTATGCGCAAACGGCTTTATCTGGTATGTATATTTCTGGCGGTGTTTATGTTTTTAACTACCATGCGTATTTTGGGTGTTGGGCAAGATCTTTCGGATCTGACGGATCATACCCAAGAACAGCAACGGTATCATCCCAACGGGTCGGAGCCGGTTTATGTGGGGATCTTTGGGAAATAACAGTATCCGTATTCGTGTAAAGCCATCGGCGATTGCTGTTTGGTTTTGCTTTTTGGTTTTTGATCCTTCGATCTACACACTGCTTCTTTTTTTATCTATGTTGATTCATGAGTGCGGCCATTTAATTGCTCTTTGTATATGCCGTGTGCGCAAGATTCGGCTTGTTATTTCGGCGTTTGGTGCCGAAATTAACTACGACGGATATTTAAAAAGCTGCACAAGAGAAATATTTGTTGCCCTTGGCGGTGTACTTGCCAATTTGATATCTGCGCTGCCGGTGCTTGCGTTCGGAAGAAATATAGAGACGTGTTTGTTTTTTGCTGTGGCATCGTTGACACTTGTTTTCTTAAATTTGATTCCTGTGAAGGGGCTGGACGGTGCAAAAGCACTTGAATCATTTTTGCTTTTTTATAAAGATCCCGATACGGTTTTTGGGATCATGAAAACAGTATCGCTTCTATGTATTGCACTGCTGTTTGGTCTTTCTGTGACGGTGCTTATGGAAAGCGGATTTAATTTTTCCCTGTTATTGCTCACATTGTACCTTTCACTGTCAATTTTGGGAAAATAAAATGTGATTTTAACCGAAATTTGTTGAAAAATATTTGCAAATCCCTTGACTAATGAATGTTGTTGGACTATAATGAAGACTACATAATGCTATCATAGAATAAAAGCACGATTTTTGCATCTGTGCCAACGTCCTGCCAAGGAGCAAAGTCTTTGGGAGGATTATCATTGTTACAATTTCATAACATGTACACATCTTGCAGTTCTAACGTGGCTTTGCCACTCAGGAATCGTTATCGGGTAACCGATATTGGAAACAGCCTGCTGCAGCCGATCTCAAATTCTGATGCGGAAACTACCGCCGTGGGAATGTCCTCAATTTACAGGGGGGGATTCTTTTCGTGGATCAAGATTGGTCTGTAAAAACTCTTTGCGGGGGCGGCTGTTAGCCGGGTGTGGGGTTTGCGCAGAGCTGTATACGGCTGTACGCGGCCTTTTGCCGCAAAGGGGGATGCAAAAAATGTCCGAAATAAAGAATTTAATTGAACTAAAAAACATTTCAATGTCATTTGACGGTGAAACGGTACTGGACGACCTGAGTCTGTCTATCAAAGACGGAGAGTTCGTCACTTTTTTGGGTGCGTCAGGATGTGGCAAGACCACAACGCTGCGTATTATCGCCGGTTTCATCGATCCTGTACAGGGGGATGTTTTTTTTGATGGAAAGCGCATAAACGGTGTGCCGCCCTACCGCAGAAGTGTCAATACGATTTTTCAGCGATATGCACTTTTTCCGCACTTGAATGTATATGAAAACGTAGCCTTTGGGCTCAGAGTAGCCAAAACACCCAAAAACGAGATTCATGAACGTGTTATGGAGATTTTGGCAATGGTAAATCTCAAGGGCTTGGAGCACCGCAAGGTGGATCGTCTTTCGGGCGGTCAACAGCAGAGAGTTGCCATTGCCCGTGCGATTGTAAACCGTCCGAAGGTTTTGCTGTTGGATGAGCCTTTGGCGGCACTGGACTATAAACTGCGTAAGGATATGCAGAACGAACTGAAGCGTATTCAGCGTCAGCTCGGAATCACCTTTATTTTTGTTACCCACGACCAGGAAGAAGCACTTTCCATGTCGGATACCGTGGTGGTAATGAATGAAGGCAAGATCCAGCAGATTGGCTCGCCTACCGATATTTATAATGAGCCGATAAACGCCTTTGTTGCTGACTTTATTGGAGAATCCAATATCATTGCCGGAACCATGGTCAGAGATTATCTGGTACGCATGGACGGAAGAAACTTTACCTGTCTTGACAGCGGATTTTCGGAAAATGAACCTGTGGACGTGGTTATTCGTCCGGAAGACGTGGATATTGTTCCGCCGGAACGCGGTATGCTTGAGGGTGAGGTTACATCGGTGATTTTTAAGGGCGTACATTATGAAATGATCATTGATGTGTGCGGCTTTAAATGGATGGTGCAGACCACTGACGGACAGGAAGTGGGTGACAAGGTTGGGCTGTATATTGAGCCGGATGCCATCCATATTATGAAAAAGTCCAAATACTCCGATATGTTCGGTGACTACAGCACCTACAGCGATGAAATGGAAGAGGCCCTTGCAGGTGAGGAAGAGGTGGCAGAGTGAAAACAGCAAATCCCAAATGGGGGACACGGCTGTTGAATGCTCCGTACATTCTTTGGTCGATGATTTTTATCATTGTGCCCTTGATTATGGTGGCGGTGTATGCCTTTACCGAAACAGCCAATGTCTTTTGTATCAAGGCGGAGTACAAAGGAAAAACCTATGATTATGAAATAGAAATGTATACAGGCGAAATTTTGGCGGGAAATCCCGGCAATTTCGTTTTGGATGAAGAAAAAGCCGGCAATGTCAATATGGACTATGCTAAGGAAATGGTGGCACAGTGTTTGGGAGCAGAGTATTCTGAGGTGACCTTTGTGGAGGCAAAGCCGGAGTACAACCGAGTGTCTTCTTTTACCTTTGCCAATATTAAAACAGCTTTTTCCGGCAATTATATCCGCGCGTTCGGATTGTCTCTTCGCTTGTCGGTAATTGCTACGCTGATTTCTTTGTTGGTGGCGTATCCTTTTGCGTACGCGCTCAGTCGGACCGGCATTCGTTCACAGCGTATTCAGATGTTGCTCATCATGCTCCCCATGTGGATGAATATGTTGATCCGTACCTATGCGTGGACTGATATTATTGCCAATAACGGCATATTCAATAAAATGCTTGGTCTTATCGGTATCGGTCCTGTACAGATGTTGGAAACCGAGGGGGCTGTCATTATGGGTATGGTATATAATTACCTGCCGTATATGATCCTGCCGATCTATACCATTATGTCCAAGATTGAGCCTTCGTTGCTGGAAGCTGCGGAGGATCTGGGATGCAACGGCTTCCAAAAACTGCGTCGTGTAATCATGCCGCTGAGTTTGCCGGGGGTGATTTCAGGAATCATTATGGTGTTTGTTCCTTCCATCTCCACATTCTATATTTCCTACAAGATGAGTAACGGTAAGATTACTTTAATTGGTGATTTGATTGAAACGCAGATGAAGAATCAGATGACTACAGGCGGTCTGAATGTGGGCGCGGCATTGTCGCTGGCATTGATGGTTATTATTTTGATCTGTACTTTTATTCTGAACCGTACAGATAAAGATGGGGAAGGAGGCATGATCATATGAAACACGTAAACAGATTGATCATGACCCTTGTGTATCTGTTCTTGTATGCTCCGCTTGTTGTGATGGTGGTGTTTTCCTTCAGTGGCGGCGATCATACCTCTGTTTTTCAGATCGTGGAGGACAGGCCTTTCTATTATTGGTATGAACAACTTTTCCGTGAAGGAAACCCTTTGCTGAGATGTTTGTGGAACTCGATCCAATTGGGTATCGTTTCTGCTTTGATTGCCACAGTGATCGGGACAGTGGCGGCGGTGGGCGTGTATCAGCTGAAAAGCCGCAAATTGTCTTCTTCTATTTTGATGGTGAATAATATTCCCATGATGAACCCCGAGATCGTAACCGGCGTTTCCATGATGCTGCTCTTTATGTTTGTGGGTGTGTTGATCGGTGTTACCGGCGAGAAAACCAACTTTTGGACGCTGCTCATTGCCCATGTCACCTTCAGTACCCCATATGTTCTTTTAAATGTCCTGCCCAAACTGCGTCAGACCGATCCGCATTTGATGGAAGCGGCGCAGGATCTGGGATGTACTCCCGCGAAAGCATTTTTTAAGGTGGTGATCCCGCAGATCCGTCCGGGTATCCTTGCTGGCTTTTTGATGGCATTTACCCTGTCATTTGATGATTTTGTAATCAGCTATTATACAACAGGCAGTTCATTCAAAACTTTGCCCGTGTATATTTACAATATGGTAAGAAAACCGGTTACTCCCGAGATCTATGCGCTTTACAGCATTATTTTAGCAGGCATTCTGATACTGCTTGTGGTGTACAATCTTGTGTCGGCAAAAACGCCTTCGGCAGGGAAGAAGAGGTGATAGAATGAAACGTATCGTATCTCTTTTGTGCGCTTTTATTCTTGTTTTGGGTTCTTTTGTGTTCACTTCCTGCGGCGCCGAGGTAAACACCGAGGTGAATGTGGAGTCAACCTACACAAGAGAATTTGAGGGTAAGAGTTTGAATGTCTATAACTGGGCGGAGTATATTTCGGTTGGTGAAGACGGAACTTTGGATGTCAATGCCGCTTTTGAAAAGCTGACCGGTATTCGTGTCAATTACAATACCTATGAAAGCAATGAGGTTTTGTACTCGACTTTGACGGGGGGCACGGTGCAGTGCGAGATCATTATTCCTTCGGATTATATGATTGCCAGACTTGCCGATGAGGGAATGCTGCAGGAATTGGATTTCAGTCAGATCCCCAATTATCGGTACATTGATCCGGTATATCAAAATCAATACTATGATTCTGAAAACAAATATACCGTACCATATGCTGTGGGTATGGTGGGCGTGATCTATAACACTACAATGGTGGAAGGGAATCCTACCAGCTGGGGATTGATGTGGGATCCTAACTATAAAGGACAGATCTTGAACTTCAACAACAGCCGCGATGCGCTTATGACTGCGCAGTGCTATGCCGGTATTGATTTGAATACCACCGATCTTTCCCAGTGGGAAAAGGCAGCGGAACTGCTGAAAAAGCAGAAAAAAGAGGTCAATCCGGGATATGTCATGGATGAGGTCTTCAAAATGATGGAAAGCGGCGAAAAAGCCGTGGCACCGTATTATGCGGGTGACTTCCTTACCATGCAGGAAGAAAATCCCGATCTTGCATTCTTTTATCCCGAAGAGGGTACCAACATTTTTGTGGATGCCATGTGTGTGCCTGCCACTGTAAAAAAGGATTCGGATGCTTATAAAATGGCTATGATGTACATTAATTTCATGAATGAAGTGGATGTGGCACTTGCCAATGCAGAGTACCATTACTATGCCAGCCCTCATATGGGTGTTGTGGCAGATGATCGGTATTCTCTCAAAGGAAACACATATCTTTATCCTGAGGACAAGACTTATGTAGCACAAAAATGCACCTACTATGAAAACATGCCGGTGAAGATCCTGCAGAAATATGAAAAACTGTGGGAAGATGTAAAGGCATCGTAAGAATTTTTTTGCAAATTTTCAAAAAGGGCTTGCATTTGCCTAAAATATATGCTATAATCAATTTGTTGTGGAGTTTTCTGAGAAAACTTTGCTTATCAGTGGAACAGTCCGCTGCAATGCTCTGCATGAATGTTCCGAATAATAAGGAGGAGCCAAACAATGGATTTAATCAAGGCTTTTACAAGTGAGCAGCTCAAAACCGAAGTCCCGGTTCTGAACATCGGTGATACCGTTAAGGTTCACAACAAGATCAAAGAGGGCACAAGAGAAAGAATTCAGCTCTTCGAAGGTACCATTATCGCTAAGCATGGCGGCGGTATTTCCGAAACCTTTACCGTAAGAAGAATTTCCTACGGCGTTGGCGTTGAAAAGACATTCCCTGTTCATTCTCCCAACGTTGTTAAGGTTGATATTGTTCGTGCAGGTAAGGTAAGACGTGCGAAGCTGTACTACCTGCGTGACAGAGTAGGTAAGGCTGCCAAGGTCAAGGAATCTTCCAACTGATTTTGAAGAGAGGTATTTGAAATGAAACAAGGAATTCATCCCAAGTATGAAGAAGTCACTGTAAAGTGCGCTTGCGGTGCTGAGTACAAGACTCGCTCCACTGCAGGTAACATGCGTGTAGAAATTTGCTCCAACTGCCATCCTTTCTTTACCGGCAAACAGAAGTTTGTAGATGCGGGTGGTCGTGTAGACAAGTTTAAGAAGCGTCTGGAAGCTGCAAAGAAGTAATCGAAAGATTGCGATTGACTCTTGCCGTGGCAACTGTCAGATTACATGCAAATCAAGAAGGGTTGTTGCCATACAGTGCAACAACCCTTCTGTTCTTTTAATGATATTTTGGAGTAATTATGGAAAAACAAGAAGCGATATTTCGTAGTGTTCTATCCGACAGTGAACCTTTACCGCAGGCGGTGTTGGTGTCGGTGTTCCCCAAGGGAAAAGACAAGAGGGAACACGAGGCATCACTCGAAGAATTAAGGCGGTTGACCGAAACTGCGGGGGCAGAAGTGTTTGCAGTGCTCGTGCAGGAACGCGATAATCCCGATCCGGCAACTTATATCGGTTCGGGAAAACTGGAAGAATTGGAAACGCTCTGTCATGATGGCGGTGTGGAACTGGTAATTCTGGATGATGATCTTTCGCCGTCCAAGATCCGCAATTTAGAAGATGCACTGCCTGAGGGAGTACGGGTCATTGATCGAAGTATGTTAATCCTGGACATATTTGCGCTTCATGCTGCTACCGCTGACGGTAAATTGCAGGTGGAACTGGCACAATTGAAATACACTGCCCCTCGATTGACCGGACGCGGCAAAGACATGTCACGTTTAGGCGGCGGTATCGGTACGCGAGGACCCGGTGAAAGTAAATTGGAAAGCGACCGACGTCATATGCGCTCGCGCATTGCAGCACTGGAAACGGAGCTTGAAAATTTAAGAAAAAATCGAGAAATTCAACGTAATCAGCGTAGCCGTTCAGGGGTATTCAAGGTTGCTATCGCAGGGTATACCAATGCAGGAAAATCTACCTTGTTGAATCGTTTGACCGATGCGGGGATTTTGGCAGAAGATAAATTGTTTGCCACGCTGGATCCCACAACGCGCCAATATATACTGCCTTCCGGCAAAAAAATTCTGCTGACCGATACAGTTGGCTTTATCCGTAATTTGCCCACGCATTTGATCAAAGCATTTCGCTCGACCTTGGATGAGGTGTGCTATGCGGATGCATTGATAATTGTGGCAGACAGTTCGGATCCCGAATGTGAATCTCAGTTGAGAGTTACAGATGATCTGCTTTTGGAATTGGGGGCTAAGGGAAAACCGACGCTGTATCTGATGAATAAATGTGATAAAGAAAGTGCATTGCTGCCATCGGTTGAACGCAAGAATGACCGCATTCTTTTTGTTTCCGCATTAACAGGACGCGGTATGGCCGAAGTGATCGGTGCACTGGAAGAATTGGCATCCAGCGGGAAAGAACAGTGGCAATTGCTGATTCCCCAGAGCAAACTGGGCCTTGTGTCTGAACTATATGGGGAAGGGACTGTGTTGAATGTGGAATATACGGCAGAGGGCGCAAAGGTGAGTGCACTGTTGGATGGCAGAATGCAGGCGAAGTGCTTGCCGTATAAGGTGGATTGATGATTTAAGAGGGGAACATCTATGGCTGAAAAATTATATACGACGCTGTCCGGTAGCGGCGAGGGGATGTATTCCGAAAAGAAATCGGATTTTCTCGGTTTTGCCAAGCATGTAACAAATGAGGCGGAAGCAATTGCGTTCATTGCATCACTGCGTAAACAATACAGTGATGCGAGGCACCATGTATACGCTTATCTTCTCACCGAAGGGAACGCCACCAGATACAGTGACGACGGAGAGCCGCAAGGAACGGCAGGCCCGCCGGTGTTGGATGTGCTTGCCAAAAGAGGTATTGTGGATGCAGTTGTTGTGGTGATTCGTTATTTCGGCGGGACGCTTTTGGGGACCGGAGGATTGGTGCGTGCGTATACCGAAGCTGCCAAATCGGCAGTGGAAGATGCCGGCGTTGTGACATTGGTACCCTATGCCGTGTATTCGGTGAAGACAGACTATGCCGATTATCAGAAATTGGCGTCCGAATGCAGAAAAAACGGAATAACTGTGGAGGATGCTGTATTTACTGATCGTGTTGTGACTGTTTGTTCTATGCCCCAAAGCAAGCAGCAGGAGTTCCTTTTGCGTATGCAAGATTTGTTTAATGGCCGAGTGAATCCCGAATATATACAAGAAAAAATGGGAGAGAATAAATAAACGAGCGCCTTTGTCAAATTGATTGATAAAGGCGTTTATTGCCTTTGAAATTTTATGGAAAATCATTTGAAAAAAAGGGATTTTTATTTTTTTTGCGTATATTATATGTTGTAAGTATAGTTTGGTTGATGTGGATTTAAGGGGTGTTGAAAATGACCGCAAAGGAATTGCTGTATGCGAGAGAACGGGAGTTTATGTCCCCTCATGCCTGTTTGTCCGAAATGACCAAAGGCCGTCAGTATCCGCTTGCGGCGGATCCCATGCGAACAGAATTTCAGCGGGATAGAGATCGGATCATTCACAGTAAGGCGTTTCGCAGATTGATGCACAAAACGCAGGTGTTTCTATGCCCGGAAGATGATCATTATCGCACACGGCTAACGCACACATTAGAGGTTTCACAAATTGCCCGTACCATTGCAAGGTCTCTTAGACTGAATGAGGATTTGGCGGAGGCGATTGCGCTGGGACATGATTTGGGGCATACGCCGTTTGGACATGCCGGCGAACGATTGCTTGACAGGAAGAGCAGTTTTGGGTTTAATCATGCGGAGCAGAGCTTGCGCGTGGTGGATCATAATGAAGAATTGAATTTGACATATGAAGTACGAAACGGGATCCTCTGCCATTCAGGGGATTCCCAAGCGGCAACACTGGAGGGGCAGATCGTTCGTTTGGCAGACCGCATTGCTTATTTGAATCATGATATAGATGATGCTTGCCGCGGAGATATTATAGCGGAGGACGATATTCCGCTGATGTTGCGCAATACGCTGGGATATTCCTCCAGCGAACGAATCGGGTGCATGGTAGGCAGTATTGTACGACGCGGATGCGATGACGGACAGATCGCGATGGAAACTGAGATTGCGGCTGCCACCCACGAACTGCGTGATCTGCTGTTTGAATTGGTCTATAAAAATACCAAGGCTAAAGGTGAAGAAGTGCGTGCGGAAGCAATGCTAGGCATGTTGTATGATTATTATATGGCAAATCCCATGCTGATGCCGAAACAGTACCGTAAATGGCTTGAAAATGAGGATACAGAACGTATTGTGGTGGATTTTATTGCCGCGATGACCGATCGTTATGCCATCAATCTGTTTAAAGCCAATTTCGTGCCTGAGGTATGGCAGGGTAGCGGTATTCCAAAGCCGAATGGCGAAAGATAGGGAAGAAGGAAGTGGGACGATGATCGATCGCAGTATTGTTGAGGAAATTAAGTACCGTAACGATATTAGAGATGTGATCTCGGGATATGTTACTCTTAAACGGGCGGGTGCAAATTATAATGGTCTTTGCCCGTTTCATTCGGAAAAAACACCTTCCTTTACTGTATTTACCGCGGGAGAAGGAAATTTTTATTGTTTTGGATGCGGCGCAGGCGGCGATGTTGTAACATTTGTCATGCGTGCTGAGAATTTGGATTATCCAAGTGCGCTTGAGTTTTTGGCAAAGCGCGCCGGGATTACAATTCCGGAGGAAAAAAACAAGCGTCCGGGTGAAGTGTCTCGGACAAGAGTTATGGATATGAACAGGGAGGCGGCTCGGTTCTTTCATTCCTGTTTGATTGGCGGTAAATACCCGGATGCGCTTGCGTATTTAAGAGAAAAAAGAGGATTTACACCAGCTCTTATCCGCCATTTTGGTTTGGGCTTTGCCCCTCCTGAATGGGGGAGCTTGGTTAAGCATTTAAAAAGCAAACATTTTACCGAGGAAGAATTGCTTGCAGCCAATTTAGGCGCTAAAAGCGCAAAAGGAACTGTGTACGATGTGTTCCGAAACCGCATTATTGTACCGATTCTGGATTTGAACGGAAATGTGGTGGCGTTTGGCGGAAGAGTGATGGATGATTCAAAGCCAAAGTATTTGAATTCAACCGATACGCCGGCATTTAAAAAACGAAGAACGCTGTTTGCTCTTAATTTTGCAAAGGATCTTTGCGCCCAGCGTATGATCTTGTGCGAAGGATATATGGATGTGATTGCGCTGCACGGTGCGGGGTTTTCCAATGCGATTGCGACATTGGGTACTGCCATTACCGAAGACCATGCCCGGTTGATGAAACGCTATACCAAAGAAGTCATAATTTGCTATGATGCGGATGAAGCGGGGCAGAGAGCTGCGGATAAAGCGTTTTCTTTGCTTTCTGAGGTCGGCATGGAAACCAAAATTCTGAAGGTTGAAGGTGCCAAAGACCCGGATGAATACATAAAAAAATACGGCGCAGGGAAGTTTAAATTATTGCTGGAAGGCAGCAGAACACGTTTTGATTTTAAATTCAGCGGAATTTTAGAAAAATATGATATAACGCTTCCTGCAGAGAAGATCAAAGCGGCAGATGAAACGGCGGAATTGATCAGTGGGTTCTATTCTGCTGTGGAACGTGATATATACATTGATACTGCTTGCCGAAAACTGCAGGTGCCGCCGGATACGTTAAGGGCGGATGTTGAAAAAAAGATCCGAGGGCGTCAGAAAAAAGAAAAGAATGAGGAACTCAGACGCGTGATATCGGTAAGTGCGGGGGCTGGCAATCGAGTAAATCCCGATTATGTGCGCAACCCGGCGGCAGCCAGTGCGGAAGAAGCAATTTTGGGATTGATACTGTACAATCCCGAATTGATAGATAAAATTTGCAAAGAACAGTTGTTAACTCCCGAAATGTTTCAAACCGAATTTAACCGAAGGGTCTTTACTGCGATTTTGGAAGCAATTCATGAGCAGGGCTTTTTGGAAGAAGGAGTGCTGTTTGAAAAATTTTCTGCGCAAGAAGTCGGTAGGATCACCGGGATGAAGGTGAGAAGAAGCACATTGACGAATAACGGCGCAGATGTGTTGTCCGAATGTATCGGACGGTTACAACAGGCTAAACAAAAAGGAAATAATATTGAGGACATTGAAGATATTCTGGGTTCAAAACGGAGGAAAAAAGAATGAGCAATCAACAAACTACTCAGCAACAGACAAATGCCCAACAGCACAGTAAAAAGAATTCTCAGCATAAACCTACGCTCACAGAGCTGTTGGAACAGGGGAAAGCCAAGGGAAGCCTGAACAGCAGTGATATTATGGCATCCATTGAGGACACGGAGTATGATCAAGATCAGATCGACCGTTTTTATGAGGAGCTTGAAAGAAACGGCATCGAAATCACCGATGATTATATCGGAGTGGATGACCCCAAATTTGTCGCGGAGATCGAAAATGAGATTGAGCGCTATGAAAGCCCAGAGGAAATGGAAAAGATGCTGGCGCAGGAAGGTCTTGCTATTGATGACCCTGTGCGTATGTATCTGAAAGAGATTGGTAAAGTGCCGCTTTTGAGCGCTGAAAAGGAAATGGAATTGGCAATCCGTATGTCGGAAGGGGATGAATTTGCCAAACAACAGCTGGTGGAAGCGAATCTTCGTTTGGTAGTCAGTATTGCCAAGCGATCTGTTGGCAAGGGAATGAGTTTTTTGGATTTGATTCAAGAAGGAAATCTTGGATTGATGAAGGCGGTGGAAAAATTCGATTACCGCCGCGGATACAAACTTTCTACCTACGCTACCTGGTGGATTCGCCAGTCAATTGCACGTGCAATTGCGGATCAAGCCAGAACAATCCGCATTCCGGTGCATATGGTGGAGACCATCCACAAAGTGGCGCGTATTCAGCGTCAATTGGTTCAAGAGCTGGGTAGAGATCCTACTGCCGATGAAGTGGCAAAGCACATGAAAATGAGCCCTGAAAAGGTAAGAGAAATCATGAAGATAGCACTTGACCCCGTTTCACTGGAAACGCCGATCGGCGAAGAGGAGGATAGCCATTTAGGTGATTTTATTGAAGACTGCGATTCGCCCGCTCCTGCCGAAGCAGTTTCGTATACATTGCTTCGCGAACAGCTGAATGAAGTGTTGCATACATTGACTCCTCGAGAAGAACAGGTTTTGAAACTTCGTTTTGGTTTGGATGACGGCAGAACCAGAACTTTGGAAGAAGTTGGAAAAGTATTCAATATTACGCGTGAACGTATTCGCCAGATTGAGGCAAAAGCGCTGCGCAAACTGCGTCATCCCAGCCGTTCTAAACGCTTGAAGGATTATTTGGATTAATAAAAAAGGTAATATCAACAAAAAAACAAGATAAAAATAGTGAGATATGACGACTTTTTGGTCGAATGCACCAAAAAACAATGGCTCGAATTGTGCAATGTTGCTTATAAAAAGTGAAACTTGGACGGATTTTTCAAAAAAACGGCCTCAATTTAAGAAAAAGACAACGGTTTTTTAAGGATTTTTTCCTTGACAATCTGCGTTTTTTAGTGTATGATAATAATGTTCATAGTACTAGGAGGAGAATCCATATGAAAAAAAGAGTTATCAGTATTCTGCTTTGCTTGTTGATGCTCACAACATCAGCACTTTCCATTGTCGGATGCGGAAAAAGCACTCCGAAAATTTTCACCAAAGAAAAAGCAAAAGCTATGACGATCACGATCACCACTATTTATGATGATTATGATCCCAACAATGCCAAACAGGTAGAGGCTTTGAAACAGGTTCAGGATGCTTTGAATAACATTACTGAAACCAAGTACAATACGCATGTAGTTATTCAGCCCATGAAGAGTGAAGATTATATGAATCAAATCATCTCCATGACTGAAAAGATTGATGCTGAGCTTCAGGCTGAAGCTGATACTTTGGATGAAATCAAGAGTAAAAATAATAATAAACTGGAGAATGCCCAGATTATTGAACAAATCTCCAAGAGAAAAGCGGCTGCCAAGTATCAGGTTATCGGCGATGGTTATTTGACTGCAGCCAACGATGACTTGGTATACAAGGATGAGTTCGGCAGATACCAGACAATGTATCCTTCTGTAGACAAGGAAGGTAACTATGTGGATACCGGTATACAGTTGGATATCGTATTGGTTAACAGTGCGGAAATGTACAACACGATGGTTGATCGCGGCTTCCTGTATCTGCTGTCCGGTGATTTCTTAACACAGAATTCTGTAAGCAACCAGCTTATCCAGAAGCATGTGAATCAGGTGGCTCTTGACTATGTTGACATTGATGGTACGGCTGAATCCAATGAATTGTATGCAATTCCCAACAACACTGTATATGGTGAATACAGTTATCTGTTGGTGAACAGAGAGCTGTTTGATGAATATGGCTATGATATCAACTTTGACTATAACCCTGTAGGTGACGGTAAATCCAATAAAGTTGACGATTTCTCTGACTTGGAGAACTTCATTCTTGAACTCTCCAATGATGCCGAAAAGAGCGAATATCGTCCTGTGCTGAACAATCCTCAGCTGGAATTCCTGTCCTATTTCGGTGAACAGTCTGTTATGATTGCTGATGCGACTTCTAAGTACAATACTGACGTTGGTGCAGTGCCGAAGTGTATTACTAACTCCGTTATCTTCCAGTCCTATTTCCGTACAATGTATACATTGACCAAGGATGTTGAGTCTCGCAGACCTGTAACCGATAAATGGTTGACTGCCGAAGATCTTTTGACTACTTATAAGGATGAGAAGTTTGGCGTTGCATTTGCGAAGGGTAGCTTGGCAATGATCGAACAGTTTGCCGGAACCGCTGAGGAACCCGGTGATTACTATGCAGTTGTTACCCATACTCCTTACATTGACAACAATGTTTATGAGTCCATGTATGGTATCAGTTCCTGCATCGCAGCAGACACCTTCAATTCCGAATTGCGTGCAATGCGTTGCTTCCAGATTCTTGAGCTTTTCTCGACCAATCCTGATTGGGTCAACATTTTGACCTACGGTGTTGAGGGTGAGCAGTATGAGTTCTCTGCACTGGAAGAAGGTCTTGTTGTAAATCGTAGCAGCGATTATACTTTTGATCGTAAGTATGCCGGTAATATGTTCCATCAGTATCTTAGCGAAGATATGGATCCTGTTCTGAGAGCATATGCTGAAAACAATTGGGATCTTGCTAAGCGCCAGAATTTGAATGTTTCCACATCTCCCTATGCAGGCTTTACTATCATGACTGAAAAGAGCGATGCTTGGGGTAAGGATTATATTGAGGTTGAATTAGGTTCGATCACAATGCAGATTCCCAACGGTAAAGAAGGCCAAAAGGTAGCAGTATCCGGTGTGTTGAATTCTTGGAAAGCGGCAGATGAAAAATACTTTGCATTGTTGCAGAACTATGATCATTATGAAGCGTATGTTGCTGAAAATCCCGGCGCAACCTTTGATGATTATTACAAAATGTTTACCAGACTTGTTCAAGCTGATGAGTATTATTTGTTTATCGCATCCCCGAATGAAAATTCTCCTCAGGCTCAGTATAACGAGTTCTTTATGTCCAAGCGTGACGATGCTAGATAATATTTAGTTAAATGATTGATAAAGCATCCGTTGTCAACAGGCAACGGATGCTTTGTTTTAAAATTTTAGATTACAGTTGTTCCAAGGAGCATAGGCATGATTGATTTTTTGATAAAAAAATTTATTAAAAATTCGCAATGTACACAGGATCTGAAGGTGAGAACCGAATATGGACGTTTGGCGGGATTTGTCGGTATTCTATGTAATTTGATGATATCGCTTGGTAAAATAACAATTGGTTTTGTAATCAGTTCGGTTTCAATCATGGCGGACGGGGTAAATAATTTGTCGGATGCTTCTGCCGGCGTGATCAGTTTGATCGGGTTTAAAATGGCAAGTAAGCCGGCGGATAAAGAGCATCCGTACGGACATGGACGATACGAATATTTGTCGGCACTCATGGTTTCAATATGTGTCATGGTTATCGGCGTGGAATTGTTTGGGAGCAGTTTTCAAAAAATATTGGACCCTGCGCCGGTGGATTTTGGCATAATAACTGCGCTTGTATTGATTGTATCCATTCTAATAAAATGTTGGATGTTTTGTTTTTACAGAAAAATCGGGAAATTGATCGATTCAAATGCGTTGCTGGCGACCGCTGCCGATTGTCGAAATGATGTGATCGCTACTTCTGCCATATTGATAGGATCCATTATATCTCACAAAACTTCCTTTGAAGCGGATGGGTATATGGGAGTGGCTGTTGCAATATTTATTTTGTATAGCGGATATGGGCTTGTCAGTGACACATTAAATCCAATGTTGGGAAGAGCTCCGGATGCTGAATTGGTACAAATGATTCGCGATAAAATCATGGGGTATCAAGAGGTCATGGGAATACATGATCTTTTGATACATGATTACGGTCCCGGCAGACAATTTGGATCTGTGCATGTAGAAATGGCGGCGGAAGGCAATCCGATTTTACAGCATGATATTATCGACAATATCGAAAGGGATTGTTTGGAGAACATGGGGTTGCATATTGTTATACACTACGACCCCATTGTCACATCCGATGAAGCAACAAATGAATTGCGCAAGTGGCTTTCAGACATTGTCAAAGAAAAACTGGATCCGACACTTGCAATTCATGATCTGCGTACCGTTCCGGGCACGACGCACACTAATGTGATATTTGATATAGAAGCACCGTTTGATTATAAGCAGTCTGATATTGACTTGAAAGAATCGCTACGTCAATTGGTTTCTGAAAAATATCCGAAGCATTTTTTGGTGATTACGGTTGATCGTGTATAAGCGGAAGGTTTATATTAGCAACAATGGTAGGAAATGAATTATAATATATGATAAAACTTGCCAAAACAATTATTGGAGAAGAGATATGAAGATATCCACAGAGATAGGGTCCATTGCACAACTTGTTGGTGAAAAAAAGGCGGTAGAACTGGTTGCCGATGCGGGTTTTGATGCCTTCGATTTTTCTATGTTTTGTATGTGCGACTACGATTGGGGTAAAAGAATAGTACGCCCGACAATGCATCCGTTGGCAGGAAGAGAATATCTTAAATTTGTTAGAGAATTGAAACATATTGCCACAGAATGCGGTATTCAATGTAATCAGTCTCATGCTCCGTTTCCTACGTCGTGTGTAGAGATACGCTCTTACTTTAAAAGAGCAATTGAATGCACCGCTGAATCCGGAGGGAATATTTGTGTAGTGCATCCTGATAATAATAAGACAGCGGAGGAAAATGCTGAAATGTATTTTGAGCTGCTTCCGTTTGCGAAAGAGCATGGTGTGAAAATCGCCGCAGAAAACATGTGGAACTGGGATTCGTCAAAGGGGCACTGCACATTTGCGGCATGCGCAACGCCGGAGAGCTTCAATGCCCATTTGGATGCAGTGGGTGATGAATTCTTGGTTGCTTGTCTTGATATCGGGCATGCGGAAATGTGCGGGTCCGGCACAACTGCGGTGGAAATGATCGGTGCATTGGGCGGTCGTCTTGCGGCATTGCATATTCACGATAATGACAAGTTGCATGATTCTCACCAAATTCCGTTTTCTATGCACATTGATTTTACGGAAATAATAGAAGCACTGCGCGATAACGGGTACAATGGGTATTTTACACTGGAAGCAGATTCTTACTTGAATGCTTATACAAAAGATAATGTGGTTGAGGGTGTTCGCAATTTGGCAAAAGCGGCAAATAAACTGTCGGAAATGTTTGAGGACGTGATGGTTTCTTAAAAAGATACTTGTCAAGATAGCGGATACATGCTATAATGATATAAAGTTTATATTTAGGGATGTCTATGAGTCAGAGATTTCGTAATACGTTTCTTAATTCTATATTGCCTGCTTGTTGTTTTGGCGCGCTGACAGGTGTTTTGACTTCAATTGCTGTGAACTTATATAAGGTTTGTGCCAAATACATCATAGCGTTTTCGGAAAAAGGCTATCATTTTTTTGGAGCTCATTTATATTATGTGCCGCTTGTAGTTCTTTGTTTTTTGGTACCGGCGTTCTTGTTTGCTTACATATATAAGCGCGTTCCCAATTTGCGTGGGGGCGGTATCCCTACTTCCATCGGTATTTTGCGCGGGATTATCCCGTTTAAATGGGTACGAAACTTAATTGGCATTTTTACCATGTCGCTTGTATCGTTTTTGATTGGCGTGCCGCTCGGTAACGAAGGACCATCTGTGCAGATGGGTACGGCAATCGGACGAGGAAGCGTGTTCTCATTTGGGAAAAAATTTCGTGCGTGGGATCGTTATTCCATGACGGGCGGTGCTTGCGCAGGTTTTTCTGTTGCCACGGGTGCTCCCATTTCGGGAGTGATTTTTGCTGTGGAAGAAGCGCATCAGCGTATTTCTCCCATGATTTTAATGATCGCTTCTACTTCGGTAATGTTTGCATCAATTACCACTGAGATTTTAGCACCTATCCTGGGTGTTAGCAAAAGCTTGTTTCCGGCTATTCAATTGCCTGCATTGTCAGTTAAAGATGTGTGGATTCCGATGACAATTGGTGTTGCTGTTGGGATGTTCGCTGTGGTATTCCTTGGTTATTACCGATTGATTTTTGCCTTTTTCAATAAGACTTTAAAAAAGATTCCGCATGGTTTTAAGATTTTCTTTGTATTTGTGTTGACCTTGGTGTTGGGAATTGGCTCCTATTCATATGTTTCAACAGGTCATGAATTGATTCTGCATTTATTCAATGGAAATACTGCAATTGGGGCATTGGTGCTATTGCTGGTGATTCGTTCCACCTTGACACTATGCGCAAATACCAACCGTGTTACCGGAGGTATTTTTTTGCCGCTTTTGGCAGTGGGGGCGCTGGTGTCCTCCCTATTGGCAAAAGGAATGGAAAGTGTTTTCGGATTGGATGCTGCATACTATACGATCATTCTTGTACTTGGAATCACTGCATGTATTGCGGGAATAATGAAAATGCCACTGACAGCTATTGTATTTGCGGTAGAAGCGCTTTCGTGCTATGATAACATAATATATGTGATTGTGGTGGCGGGTGTTGCGTTTATAATTACCGAGATTTTTGGTGCAGAATCCATCAATGACCGCGTGCTTGAAAATCGCGTGGAAGAATTGAATGAGGGAAAAAGCACAAAGATATTGGATCGGTATTTAACGGTGCGTGAGGGCGCATTTGCGGTTGGTATGTATGTGCGTGATATTTTTTGGCCAAACGGCTTATTTGTACTGGCACACACACATACAGTTCCGATCGATAAACGTGATAAGCATGCAGTAAAAGCATTACATGCAAGTGATGTGCTTCATGTGCGATGCACAACATTTGACGAGGAACAAACGAAGGCAGAGTTGGTTGCTATTTTGGGGGATCAAGAGCAGCGGCTGGAGTAAAATAAACTTGCAAAAAACAAAATTACCGCCAAGAATAACCGTAATGGCTGCTCTTGGCGGCAGTTGTTTATATAATGTGTAAAGTTATTGTCAAACAATAAAAGTTCCACTATGTAGAATTTGCATACGGGAATCTGAGCCCGCAGTTCGCAAAAGACAATCAAAAAATAGAATTATTACAAGTGAACTGCCCCGAGAACTTTTGCTTTTGGCAAAAGTTCTCGGGGCTCGATTCATATGGTGCTATCAAATAACAAAAGCTCCACAAAGTGGAGCTTTTGTTATTTGGTGACCCGTACGGGAATCGAACCCATGTTACAGCCGTGAAAGGGCCGTGTCTTAACCGCTTGACCAACGGGCCATATATCTTACTGGCATATGTTATCATACTCTTTGGCTTTTGTCAAGTCTTTTTTTAATATTTGTTGGAAATTTAATTGGGTTGTAATGACAAGGAGGAAAACGGCTTGCAAAATACAGAGTCGTCAGTGACGAGTTGCTATATAGTGTTGTATGCGTTTGTTTGTAAAAAATGATGATTGTGCAGTAGATATTTTCTTGAAAATTTGCAGTATTGTTATGGTGTTTTTTTGATTACTGCATTGACAAAGTGGTTTATATGTGGTATAGTATATGTAGATTGGGTTAGTGTATTGAGCTGCCCAATGGCTCCGCAATATAAGACTGTTTGTAAAAATTAAGGAAAGATTCATGGAGATAAACGCAAAAAATAATAAGAATCAGTATATTGATATTTCGTATATACTGAAAGCGCTGTGGCGTAAGGCCTGGATCATTGCTGTTGTAACAGTTTTGGTTGGAGGCATCTTTTTAACCGGGACAGTGTTTTTTGTAACACCGAAGTATTCCGCCAGCGTAATTATGTATGTAAATAACAGCGCAATTGACTTGGGAAATATGTCACTTTCTCAATTGGATGCGGCGAGAAACAGAGTTAATTCATATTTGGTGATTTTGACCACAAGAACCACATTAGAACAGGTGATTGACAAATCCGGAGTGAATTATACATATGAACAGTTAAGAGACATGATTACTGCATCACCTGTAAATGATACCGAGTTCTTTGCGATTACAGTGACATCTTCCGATCCTTATGAGGCTGCTAAAATAGCCAATGTGGTGGATGATGTTTTGTGTGCAAGAACGGAAGATATTATTGAAGGAACCGATGTTCGTACAGTAGACCATGCGATTGTCAATCGAGAAAAAGTTGCGCCGAGTATTACATTGAATACAACGCTTGGCTTGGTTTTGGGATTTGCAGGCGCGTGTGCTGTATTGGCAACATTGGCTGTTTTGGATGATACCATTCGCGACGAAGAGTATATTTTGCAGACTTATGATTTGCCGATACTTGCCAAGATTCCCGATCTCTTGGATGATAGTTCGAGTGATAAATATTCCTATTACAGTGATTACCGAAGCAATGATCACGAAGATAAGTGAGGTGCGGACGCTTGGATACTCGTAACAAAGCGGTAAACACCGCACAGCCCACTATGTTGCATCAGAAGCTGAGCTTTGGTGCTACCGAGGCATATAAGCTTCTGAGAACAAATGTATTGTTTGCTTTGCCGGACGAGCATAAGTGCCGCATAGTCGGTGTAACCAGTTCGCTCAGAGGCGAAGGAAAAAGTACAACTTCGATTAACCTGTCATATACGTTGGCAGAAACCGGAAAGAGAGTATTGTTGATCGATGCTGATATGCGTTTGCCGTCAGTAGCGCAAAAGATGCAGATCAATGGAACTCCCGGACTGAGCAATATGCTTGTCGGTATGACCGACGCGCAGTTGTCTATTCGGGCTTCGGGGATTCTGGATTCTTGGTTCATATTGCCTGCAGGCGATGTGCCTCCGAATCCGTCGGAGTTGTTGGGGTCGAAGCGAATGGAAAAGCTTTTGGAAGCTGTTTCAAAAGATTTCGATTTCATTGTAGTGGATCTTCCTCCTGTTAATATTGTGACAGACGCACTGGTTATTTCACCGTATATTGACGGAATGATTGTTGTTGTCAAAGAAGGGCATACAGATCGCAGTTCGCTCAATAATTGTACCAGACAGCTTAAACTTTCCAGAGTGAAAATTCTTGGATTTGTACTTTCCATGGCCAAAGATGTCTACGGTTCATATGGAAGATACAAAAAGAACAGATATTATAAGTATTATAAGTCTCACGGATATAAGGAGTCCGGAGAAAAGAAGAAAAAATGGAAATTCCTTAGAAAAGATTGAGTCTATTTAAATTTTAAAACAAATAAATTATATAAGAGAAAGTGAGAAATTTACCATGAAAAAAACATTGGCAATTGTAATGACATTTGTTATGCTGGCAGTGATGTGTTTGCCTGTATTTGCTGCCGGTAACTTTATTGACAGCCCTTCCAACAAAGGTGCCCCTCAAATCATTGAATATGAGTGTGATTGCCTCGGCGAATTGATTATTACTTCATATCGTGATCGCGGTACCCTTCCTGCAGATGAAAAGGCGGAATTTGAAGCCTCCTATGCATCTATTGCATCGGTTGCCAATTTGACAGAACTAAATGAACGTTTGCTTAAAATTGCAAATGAACTGGGAATTAGTGAATATGACTTGGCTGTGAGCGACTTGTTCTACATGTCTGTCAGAAACTGCCCCGGTCATGCCACCACTTATGCAAGAACCAGATCTGTTCCTAGCGAACACGGAACATTCAGAGTTGTATTGGATGCTCCTTCGCTGCCTAAGTTTGTTTCTTTGATGTATTACAATGCAGAAACCGATTCTTGGGAAGTGATTGAAAATGCTTTTATCAATGAAGACGGCTATCTTGAATTTACTACCAATACATTGGGTCCCTATGCAATTGTTGCCAATACCGGTGCATCCCAGACAGGTGATGTGGTAATGATCGTTGCGATGGTTGCTTGTCTTGCAGTTGCCGGCGCAATGGTAGTTGTTCTGGTTAAAACTAGAAAGAGAGTATAAGGAAATATTCATATGAGTAAAACTAAGAAGACCAAAACGGATTATTTGCGGTATGTTGCTGCTGCCATTCTGGTTGTTTCACTCATAGCAAGTGCCCTGTTGCTTTTGAGTTATTGGGAAAAGCAACAGGGCATTTTCCCTCTTGATGATGATGCCGATATCGGACTGAACAATACGATTCGTTATAATGGTAAAGAATATGTTTTGCGTGATGATGTTGAGACTCTTTTGATATTGGGGCTTGATAAGTTTAGTGAAAACGTTGATGATGGCTCTTACAACAACGACAGGCAAGCAGACTTTATCATGCTTTTTGTGATCGATAAAGAAAAAGGGAGCACTTCAGCCATTCATTTAAACCGTGATACGATGGCACAGATGGATATTCTGGGTATTGGAGGTCAAAAGGTAGGCACTTCCACTGCCCAGCTGGCATTGGCGCATACATATGGCAGCGGAAAAAATGACAGCTGTCGGAATATGTCAAGAGCAGTATCGCGTGTCCTTGGCGGTGTCCCGATCGATCACTATATATCGTTGACAATGGATTCGGCGGCAATCATCAATGATCTGGTGGGGGGCGTAACAGTGGAGGTTTTACATGACTTCTCTGATGTGGATCCTGAACTCGTTAAGGGCCAAACGGTAACTTTGCATGGAGAACAGGCGCTTCGCTATGTGCGTGGCAGAGAAAATGTGGAAGAACAGAGTAATGTGCAGAGAATGGAACGTCAACGTCAGTATTTGACGGCACTTCGGGAGCAGATAAAACTGTACATGAAAAATGACCCTGAATTTTCCGCTGAGATGGTTTTGGAATTGTCAGATCACATGGTGAGTAATTATGCCATCGATGTGATGGATGATGTTGCAAAAGAACTGATGAAACATAACATAACCCAAATTCATACAATTGATGGCGAACTGAAGACCGGAGAAGCGCACATGGAGTTTTATCCGGATGATACCGCAATCAGACAGCTTGTTGTAGATTTGTTCTATGAATTAAAGTAATAACAAAAAAGGTGCTTTCGGGTAATAGAAAGCACCTTTTTTGTTGTATTCTTATAGTGGTCTATTTTGGTAAAGATCATGGGATTAGTCCCATTTGTCGCAAAGAGAATTGATTTGGCTTGCGAATTTGGCAATGTCTTTGTTGGCACCATGGCGGTAACTATCCGCCACAATTGTGAGACGTTTAACAGCACTTAACAGTTGACGGTATGCAGAGGCATCTCGCTGATTCTTTTTTGGAGGCGGGTTTTTCAGAATTCGTTTTGTGTTTCCTTCTTCCAGGCATATTCCTGAGATCAAATCATATTTGGCACCATTGTAAGGAGCGACAGCATCAGTGGCAAGGTGCTCTTTGACAGCAACGGCAAATTCATCGCAAACGGTATCACTGCCATGATTGACAAATACAGTTTTAGGTTTTTTATCGAAGCCTGATAGCCATTCCAAGAGCATTTCGCGGTCTGCATGACTGCTGATGCCGTCCAACTGCTCAATGCGTGCATTGACTTGAATTTCTTCGCCGAAGAGCTTTACTGTTTCAGCACCTTCCAAAACAGCACGGCCAAGAGTGCCTTCCGATTGGTACCCGACGAACAGAATCGTGCTTTCTTTGCGCCATAAATTGTGTTTCAGATGGTGGCGGATACGCCCCGCTTCGCACATGCCACTGGCAGAAAGAATGACTTTGGGCCCCGGGACTTTATTGATAGCCATGGAATCTTCACTGGTGACCGACAGACGCAGTCCCGAAAAGCCAATGGGATTAATACCGATATCTAACAGATCCAGCGTTTCTTGGTCAAAGAATTCTCGGAGATTGCTGCTGTAAATTTCGGTTGCGTCTACAGCAAGGGGACTGTCTACATATATCGGAAAGTTTGCGTGCCCTTTTATCAAATTCTTTTCTTTGATAATACGGAAGAGATAGAGCAGTTCCTGGGTTCGTCCCACGGCGAAAGCTGGGATGATCAAATTACCGCCTTGATCAAATGTATCCTGTAAAATACGGGATATTTGCGTAACGTAGTCGATACGTTCGCCGTGCAGGCGATTGCCGTAGGTGGATTCGATCACAACGTAGTCTGCGTGCGGAGGTTGTTTCGGATCGCAAATCAGCGGCCGACGGCGATTTCCCAGATCTCCTGAAAATACGATGGTTTCGGTTTTGTCCCCCTCGGTGACGGTGACTGAAATGCTGGCGGAACCAAGCAGATGACCTGCATCTGTAAAGGTGATTTTGATGTTATTGGCAAGCGCATATTCTGTATCATAGTTGCAGGATACAAATTGCTCCATTGCGTGTTGGGCATCGGAAGTGGTGTATAAAGGAGTATATGCTTCATCGCCAGAGCGTTTTGCTTTTCGGTTGCGCCAACGTGCTTCAAATTCTTGTATATAGGCGGAGTCAAGCAGCATAATTTGACATAGTCTTTCAGTTGCAGCCGTGGTGTATATATGTCCTTTAAATCCTCCTGCTACAAGAGCAGGGATCTTTCCGGAGTGGTCAATGTGGGCATGGGTTAACAGAAGATAGTCAATTTCGGAAGGCAGAATGGGCAGATCACCGTTTTCGTAAATATCAGGACCTTGTTCCATACCGCAATCGATCATGATTGTTTTCCCTGCGGCGTAAAGCACGGTGCAGGAACCGGTTACCTCGTGCGCCGCTCCGTAAAAAGCGATTCTCATATGATGCCTCCTTTAATATTAGAGAATGGATCTTCCTGTTTACAGTATAGCATAATATACAGACTTTGGCAAGGCTATATTGTGTTTGGGGCAATAATTATTGATGTATTTGGTTTTTTTAGTATTCTATTATTGTTTGGATGTCAGAGCGACTTTTTTTCGAAATACAGTTGCAATTTAGTCGGATATATGCTATACTAAATTATAGTTATGCTTAGTTTAGTGTATTGTTTTTAATATAGTAAAATAAGTAAAAAACAATGAGAAGCTGTTGCCGCATTCTGTATATTCGGTATTGTGGCAGTATGTTTTGGAGTTGGAGCAAAGATGATGAAAAACAATGTTGACATGATAACTGAAAATGAATATGACTATGCAAATAATGCAGTTAACACTATAGTGATTTTGCCATATGAAAAAGAGAAAGAGTATTTTGTGGAAGATTTGGGAGAATTGCCTTCCAAACCAATATATGCTTTTTTCAAAAGAGCAACCGATATTGTAGTATCTTTTTTGGCACTGATTGTATTATTGATTCCAATGTTCATTATAGGGATTATAGTAAAATGTACATCAAAAGGAACTGTATTTTATGTTCAAGAGAGATTGGGACTGAACAAAAAGAAAATAAAAGTTATTAAGTTTCGCACGATGTGCATGGACGCGGAGAAAAATGGCGCGCAATGGTCGATGGGCGACGAGGATCCGCGTATTACGCCATTCGGGTGCAGACTCAGAAGAACCCGAGTGGATGAACTGCCGCAGCTTTGGTGTATTCTGAAGGGAGACCTTAGTTTTGTGGGTCCAAGACCCGAACGTGAAGTTTTTTATAATGAATTTGAAAGTTATGTGCATGGCTTTGAGCAGCGTATGAAGGTAAAGCCCGGGTTGACAGGCCTTGCTCAAGTGAGCGGCGGATATGATTTGAGACCGGAAGAAAAGATCGTGTATGATATTGAATACATAAAAAAACGTTCAATGTGGTTGGATATTAAGATTATATTCAAGACATTTTCAGTGATCCTGTTTCATAAAGGTGCACGGTAATATAGTAGGAGCGAAAAATGAGAGAGAATGCAATGATTTCTATAATTATGCCTGCCTATAATGCGGAACGCTATATTGAAGAAGCGATTCGTTCTGTTATAGATCAAACGTATACCCATTGGGAATTGCTGATTATAGATGATTGCTCTGATGATAATACATATGCTATTGCTATGGAATATGCCGGAAAGGATTCCCGTATCTCTGTTTATAAAAACGATAAGAATATGGGAGTGGCAGCAACTCGAAATCGAGGGTTTGACCTTTGTTCGGGAGATTATGTGGCATTGTTAGATAGCGATGATGTGTGGGAAACTGAAAAACTAAAAAAACAGTTTGAAAAACTATTGAAAGATAAAGCGGATATTGTGTATTGTTCTTATTCGATAGTGAATGGAAATGGTGAAAAAATCAAAGCAGATTATATTGTACCGGAACAGACTGATTTTGAAAGTATGCTCAAAGAGAATGTGATCGGGTGCTCTACTGTGATACTGTCACGGGATATTGCAGACAAATACCGTTTTAAAACTGAATATTTTCATGAAGATTATGTATTGTGGTTAGATCTTTTACGAGATGGATACAAAGCTGCGGGATGTGCAAAGTCGCTCGTTAAATGGAGATATTTTGAAGATTCGCGATCATTCAATAAACGAAAAAGTGCATTTAACCGTTTTAAAATCTATCGCAACCATCTGAAGTTTTCGCTATTTAAAAGCATGTATCTGTTTATTTGCTATATGTTTGCAGGAATCAAAAAGTATTTTTAAGAAACAGGGGAGTTATGTGAATGGATGAAATCGTTGTCTCGCCTGAGCAGAAAAAACATCAAGAGGCGCTGCTCTTGCTTCTTTGTGAGTTTGACCGTGTTTGTAAAGAATTAGACATTTCATATGTATTATTTGCAGGCACGCTGTTGGGGGCAATTCGGCACAATGGCTTTATTCCCTGGGATGATGATTTGGACGTGATTATGCTACGGGCAGATTATGAGCGTTTTTTGTCTCGAGCAAATGATGTGCTGGATCCAGAGAAGTTTTTCTTGCAAAAAGAATTTTCCGAGCATTGGCCGATGTTTTTTTCAAAATTGAGGCTGAATAATACAACCTGCCTTGAAAAGTATCATCCTAAGGATCGCTGTTCACATCAAGGTATCTATATGGATATTTTTCCGTGTGATAATGCGGCATCAAGCGTTATTGGACGGAAAATTCAATTTTGGGCATCAAAAGTGGTAATCGCGAAATCGCTGGATAAGCGAGGATATGCTACCGACAGCATTATAAAAAAACTGTTTATCGGTGTGTGTAAATGTGTGCCGCTCAGTCCGTTTTTGGCAATTGTTAAAAATGGAAACAAGGATAGTCTTACGGTACATAGCTTTTTGGCCGCTGCACGAAACTATGAGAAAAATGTATATCCGCGTCAATTCTTTAATAGGCGTGTTTTAGCTGATTTTGAAGACGGTAAATATCCTGTATCGGAACAATCTGATGCTTTCTTGCGGTTGTTGTATGGAAATTATATGGAATTGCCGCCGCCGGAAGAACGAATTTGTAAACAGCATGCGATTTTAGTTGATACAGAAAAATCGTATGAATTATACCAAGACTATCGGGATGGTATGACATTTGATGTTTATACCAGAAGTGTTCGATAATAAATTAAGAAGCCAAAGGATATGAAATTATGATGACAAAAAGCAATAGCGCACGGTTGAATATTATCCTAAGCGTGTGTTGTGTTGTGCTTGTTTTAGTGATTGTTGCGATGGCAATGGCAATGGATAGGGCAAATGAAGGCGATGTTTCCGGTGGATCGGTGGGTGATAATGTAAATTTTGACACTCCTCAAAAAATCAAGTTGCCGGAATTGACAGTCGGTGCCATAGAAGAGCGAGGAGATGTAGTAGTTGTAACTACATCTTATTGTACACTAAAATACCCGTTTGCATTTGTTGACTTGATGAAAATAGAACCAATTGTTCAAGATGTTGGTGCAGGTCTTGACTTCTCACTCGAAGTTGAGGGACGAAAATCAAAGGTATTTACGCTTTTGTTTGGTTCAAAAGAAGGCGCTTTGGTCGGAAGAATAAAACTGGATGGACAAGCTGAAGCAATTGATGTTACGGTTGTTTTTTATGAAGTGGATGCGGAATTGAATCCATCTCTCCATACTACGTTTTATGCGGTTCAAGAGACTTTTAATGATATAGTAAATTCTCTTTGCGAGAATACTAATTTTATTGTTGAAAAGTAAAGGATATACTATGGATAAATTACAGGTTCTTGTAGCAACTATGCATCAAAGCGATTTTTCAATTGTTAAAAAGATGAATATTCGTTGCAGTGCTGTGATTGCCAATCAAGCTGACAGAGAAGAGATCGTAAATAAAGATACGGATCACGGAAAGATAAAAATGATAACCACTGCTACCCGTGGCGTAGGTTTGAACCGAAATATTGCATTGATGGCATCCGATAGTGAATTCGTTTTGTTTGCCGACGATGATGTGGTTTACAATGATGATATGCTGGAAAACGTTGTGGCGGCATTTAATCAGAATCCGAAGGCAGACGTCATTGTTTTTGGAATTTATATTACTAAAAAAGGTGTTGTAATTGAAACCAGATGTTCCAAACCAAAACGATTGCATCTTTGGAATGCTATGAAATACGGAATGGTGACAATTGCAGTTCGGCGCGAAGCACTTTTGCGCAATCGTATCACATTTCATGAGTGCTTTGGCGGTGGCTGTCGATACAGTTATGGTGAGGATAGCTTGTTTCTTAAAGCGTGTTTTGATTGTGGGCTGAAGGTGTATGCTCATGACTATATTGTCGGAACATGTGGTAAGGACTCATCTACGTGTTTTACCGGGTATCATAAACGATATTTCTATGATAAAGGTGTTTTAATGCGTTATTTGTTTCCCAAATTTTCGTATTTGATGGCGTTATATTTTGCGATACGGTTTAAGCGAGAAACACAAGTTGGTGTTATGCAAAGAATTCAATTAATGTTGGCAGGTGTGAAGAACGGCAAGAAAATGTTGCCGTACTGTGAAAATGAAAAATAAGGAAAATGAAAATATAGTTTTTTCTATTGTTGTTCCCATATATAAAGTGGAGCCGTATTTGGCGAGGTGTGTTGATTCATTGATTAATCAAACATATCCCCATATTGAAATTGTTTTGGTGGATGACGGAAGTCCGGATAATTGTCCTGCCATATGTGATAAATATGCCAAAGAAGATAGCCGTATTCGCGTGATCCATAAAAAGAACGGGGGACTCTCGGATGCCCGTAATGCAGGAATCGATGCTGCAACCGGAGATTATATCATATTTGTGGATTCGGATGATTACATAGAAACAGATACGTGCGAGAAATTGTTACCGTATGCACAAACCCAAAGCGATGTGTTGATCGGGGAAGGTGTGCCTGAAGGGGGGGGCGTGCGACTCACCCACGGGTATACGCGGGATATACATACCGGTATACAGTATTTAAAGATTGCCTTGCAGCATCGTTCTATGCCAATGGCGGCATGGCTGTATGTATATAAGCGCAGTTTTTTATGCGAAAACGATCTGCGATTTCGGTTTGGCATTACGCATGAAGATGAAGATTTTACCCCGCGTGCTTTTTTAAAAGCAAAGAGCGTGTTGGAGACCGGTCTTTTGTTTTATCATTATATAATACGGGATAATTCCATTACGACGCGAAAGGATCTAAGTAAAAACGGACAGGATCTATACGATACCTGTGTTCGTTTGGCAAATATATATCGGCAATTGGAAGATGCGGAGCTTAAGCAGCTTTTGTTGGATTCCCTGGTAATGAAATATTTAAGTCTGTCACAAACCGGCAGACTTTATCAATGCGGCAAAGAATACATTCATAAAAAGTTTGTGATAAAAAATGCTTATTTGCTTAAAACGAGGTTGAAGGCACTATTGTACTGTATCAGCCCGAAGCTATATTGGCATATCAATCATTTTACAAAACGATAGTTTACTACGCGGAAAGGAGACGGAAAGTACATGGCAATGTCATATATACTTTATTTCGGGTTGTTATTGCTGTGTTGGCTGTTTGCATTTTGGGCAGACCGCTACAACAACAAAAAATGTGTATGGTTAATTGTCTTACTACTTGCATTTGTCTCCGGAATGCGTGCTTTTTCAGTGGGAATTGATACTGCCGGTTATGTTAATTCATTCAGGCTGATCCAAATAGGTGCATTTCGATATGCGTATGGTTTGGAAGAAACTTTTAAGTATATATGTTTTGTGTTTTTGCGGATTATACCCAACTATACAGCATTGTTGACTTTTTTTGCACTGATCATCCATGGATTAATTATTTGGCGGCTGTGGGATTTCAGAAAAGTTTCCTCATACAGTACTATGGTAGCCTGCTATTATATGGGATTCTTTTTTATGTCGCTGAATACAATGCGTCAGTTTTGTGCGATAGCAATTGTATTTTATGCTACGAGATATTTGGTAAAGCATCAAATTTTCCGCTATATACTGTTTATTGTATTGGCATTTTTGTTCCATCAGTCGTCAATTATTGGATTGGCGTTATTAGGCTTTGAACTGCTGCGTTGGCGTGAGTTGTCCCGCATCAAAAAAGCGTTGTTTATGGGCGTTCTTGCTCTTTTGCCGGTGATGGATTATTATGTATTGCAGGCATTATCCAGATATGGAGACTATTTGGCAGAACAGAATACGGATATCGGCATTATGGTTCCGATCAAATTCTTATTCTTGATGGTAACTGCGGTTTTTGTATTTGTAATATACGGGCGTATGAATCACTTTGAGGACTGGGACAAGCTCAATAGTGAAAATAGAAATGACATTTTGTTGTGCGCGGGATCATATTTCGTTGGTGTTTGCTTGATTTTTGCAAGTTATTTTATCCCAATTATGAACCGAGTGGGTTGGTATTTTGTGATATATGAATGTATTTATATGGGAATGCTGATCAAAACAAGGAACATATTACATAAATGCATCTTCATATGGTGCGCTGTGATTATAGTCGGATATGGGTTTATAACAGCGATGACCCATAATTCCCAAGGAACGATGCCCTATTTGTTTGTGTGGCAATAAACGAGGTGAGTAATGAGAATAGGTATTATTTCCATGCACAGAGTGCGTAATTACGGCTCGTTTTTGCAGGCATACGGATTAAAAAGAATGCTGGAACAGCAAGGCCACGGTGTCAAATTTATTGATATTGAACCTTCGTCAGGTGATACTACGAAAAAATCATCCGCAAGTGTATGGAAAAAGTTACGCCAAATTGACCGATATATATGGCATCGCATACAATTTCAAAAAATTTACCATGCATCCAAAGGAATGTTTCGCAAGGAACAAAAGGCACATCTGGGACTTGAGGATATGGTATTTACGGCAGAGAATTGTGATGCTGTGGTGATCGGAAGTGATGAAATTTTCAATTGCGCTTCAAGAGGGCCTTGGAAAATTACAGCCAAGCGCTTTGGGGATATTTCAAGTGTCAATCGGGTGATCAGTTATGCCGCCTCATGCGGTTATACAGATATTACATATGCCGATGATACCGATAAACAAGTTATGGAAAGGGGAATCGCAAATTTGCATGCGGTTTCGGTTCGCGATGAGAATACAGCGTCATTTGTGGCAAATTTTCGAAAGGACATACCGTACCGTCACTTGGATCCGGTTTTGATATATGATTTTGCAGAGGAAGTAAACCGTGTGGATGAAAGCAAGCTCCCTCTAAAACCATATATGATCGTATATGCTTACCGCGGCAGAATTCATCAAAAAAGCGAAATTAGGGCGATTCGAGCGTATGCAAAAAAACATGGTTTGCGTCTTATATCCATTGGCGGAATGCAGCATTGGTGCGATGAATATGTGGCACCCACTCCCTTTGAAGTGCTTGCCTATTTTAAAAACGCGGCATGCATTGTGACCGATACTTTCCACGGAACGGTCATTTCGGCAAAATACAACAAATCGTTTGCGGTTCTTGTCAGGGAAAGCAATGCCAACAAATTGGAAGATTTGTTGCGGCGTTTGCAATTAGAGGATCACGCTGTTCAAAGCGCCGGGGATCTTGCGTCCATTTTAGATAGAGAAACAGATTACACACAGTGCAATGATATAATAGCGCAAGGAAAACTTTGTGCGGCGGAATACTTGCGTACTTCATTGATGGAATAAGAATTAAAAAGGAGGAAGCTGATGGACAATAGAAGTAAATATTTGCTGAAAAATGTTATCAGCTTCACCTTTGGTAAATTGGGATCAAAACTGATTACATTTGTTTTGGTCCCTCTTTACACATATGCGCTTTCGACAGAGGAGTATGGAACAGTTGATCTGATCACAACTGTATGTACGGTCTTGATGCCGATTTTGATTTTAAATATCGGCGAAGCGGTCATGCGCTTTTGTTTGGATCAAGGTGTGGATCAGAGAAAGATCATGAGTACAGGCGTAATGGTCCTTTTGGGCGGTACGCTGTTTGGGGCGGCACTGATCCCGATTTCCGGGTTCATTCCCGCCATTTCTCAATACGGTCTTTATGTATACGCTTATGTGATCAGTGCGGCGTATATGCAAGTGTTTCTTTGTTATTTGCGCGGAAAAGAAATGCTCAATGCCTATGCTGTCGGCAATATCATCCATACCGCTATCAATGCCGGGCTGAACATATTGTTTTTGGTGGTGCTCCATTGGGGCATTTCGGGCTATTTGCTGGCAAATATTATCTCCTGTTTTTTGACAGCTGTATATGCGGCAGTGATAGGACGGGCGGATAAGGTGATTCTTGCATTTAAAATAGATCGGGAGCTTAGCCTTGCAATGATTCGTTTTTCGGTGGTTTTGATTCCCAATTCATTTATGTGGTGGATCATCAATTCCTCCGACCGCGTTATGATTACTGCAATGATTGGAGCGGCTGCCAACGGTGTTTATGCGGTTGCCTATAAGATTCCCTCGCTTTTAAGCACTCTTTCGGGAATATTTAACCAAGCGTGGTCCTATTCGGCTATCAAAGAAGAAGGCAGTGCAGATAAAACCGAATATCACAATGAAATGTACAACAATATGGTACAGATTTTGACAGTGATCACTGCCGGCATGCTTATGATCATGAAGCCCTTTATGAGTGTGTATGTGGCATCGGAGTATTATACCGCATGGATGTATACCCCCTATTTGCTGGTAGGCTTTGTATTTTTGTCGCTGGCGACTTTCTTATCCACCATGTATACGGTTCATAAGGACAGCCTTGCGTTTTTGCTATCCAGCTTACTGGGAGCGGCGGTGAATATTGTATTAAACTTTGTTTTAATTCCCACTCTTGGCGTATCGGGAGCAGCCCTTGCCAGTTGTATCAGCTATATGGCTGTGTATTTCTTCCGCGTGTTCAATACAAGACGGTACATTCGACTAAAAGTATTTCGTGGTAAGCACTGGTTAGGGTACCTGTTGCTGGCTGCCATGGGGACAGTACTGTATATGGACGGTGTAGTGGGCCAGATCATTTTGGTAGTGCTGTTTGCAGTCAATCTGTATCTTTCCAAAGATGTGTTTTTGAACTTGCTGTTAAAGCTCCTAAAAAGGCGGTAATACATGAAAAAAGAAATCATTCTGTTTGACCGTAAGGAAGATTGTTGCGGCTGCGCGGCGTGCGCAAATGCTTGTCCAAGGCGAGCTATAAAAATGGAGAAAGATGAATACGGCTTTCGTTACCCTGTGATTGCCAAAGAACAATGCATTGGATGCGGGTTATGCCAAAAAGCGTGTTCGTTTGGCAAGGAGAATACATATTCATCCCCGTTAGCAGCCTATGGACTGCAGGCGAAGGATGAATCGTTGCTTGCCCGTTCAGCGTCAGGCGGTGTGTTTGCTATGCTTGCAGAAGCAATATTGGCAGAGGGAGGCGTAGCAGTCGGATGTGCATTGGAAAGAGAAGAGGATACCTTGCGCCCCCATCACATTGTGATCGAAACTGCTGACGAGCTATATAAATTACAGGGATCCAAATATGTGCAAAGCGAAACAGGATATATATATAATAAGGTAAGAAAAATATTGTCAGACGGTCGCCGCGTGCTGTTTTCGGGCACCCCTTGCCAGGTGGCAGGGCTTTACGGCTTTTTGGGTGAAAAAAAACATCCGAATTTATTGACGGTGGATCTCATTTGCCACGGAACACCAAGCGCCGATATGTTTTCGGGTTATATAAGCGTTTGGGAAAAGAAGTTAAAAGGCAAGGTACTGGATTTTAAATTCAGAGATAAATCGGAAGGTTGGGGTCTGAACGGAAGCGTTATATACGAGGATGCTTTCGGAAAGATGCAAAAAAAGGTAATTTCTTCCTATCGATCATCTTACTATCATCTTTTTTTGGCGCAAGAAACCTATAGAGACAGCTGTTACCGCTGTCCCTATGCTTCACTATCCCGTCCCGGGGATCTGACCATCGGCGATTTTTGGGGGATTGAAAAGCAACACCCTGAGATACTTTCCCAAAAAGGCGGCGCGTTTGTAAAAGAGAAGGGAATTTCTTGCGTGCTGGTAAACAGTGAAAAGGGAAAAGCGGCAATGGAAATGCTTGCCCGGCGGGCGAATGTGACTGTCTCAAAGGCAGAAGCAGTGGCGGCAGAAAACAAACAGCTGAATCAGCCGTCTGTTCCCGGAAAAAATCGGGATAAAATTCTTAGTATATACAGAAAGCATGGATATGAGGCAGTAGAAAAATGGTTCTTTAGGTATCAGATGCGGCGAAAGATCAAGAAAAAGCTGCTTAGTTTGGTGCCGAAGAAGCATTGAAAAACATAAATAGAAATAAGCTTTGTGTACACAGAATATTGTAATCGGTATATATACATTTTTTTATAATATGTATTGACTTTTAAGTGATGAAATGGTATACTGTATTTGGTATATTCTTGCCAAATTGGGCCGAAAAGCAAGAAAATACTACCATTTTGTGCAAAACAAGGAATCCCCTCCTTGTTGCAATATAAAATTTAAGAAAGAAAGAGGTTATGAAATGTTGAGAAAGACATCAATAAGAGTGCTGTCTGTTCTGCTGACTGTGATCATGCTCATTGGCATGTTGCCGGTGACATTGCTTGCCGGATCTGTAAGCGATTACGACAGCTTCTTAAAGAACTTGAAGACACTTGAAGACTATGCGAGTGCCTACTCACAGCTGTCCGGCAAGGATAAGAATCTTTTAATGATTAACTTTATCCGTACCGGCGTTGAACGTTATCAGGACGATAACTGGACGACCTTGGCAGGCGCTGAGATTACCGCATTTACCACCTATGTGGAAAAAATGGACGGTGAAAACAGCACTACTGCCATGGATCTGAGAGATATTGTCATTGATGACTTTAAGCTCCCCAATGGGAATCAGGTGGACTTTGGCCATATGTTCGGTACTATGAACATTGCCTATCTGTCCTCCACCACCACTCCCTCCGCAGACCTTGGCGGTTGGGCAGGCGATATCTGTGATTTGCTTCTTTACAGCAAGTTCTTTGGAAATGTTCCTGCAGGTTCCATGGATCAAATGGCAGAATATATTCTGGATAAATGCTTCGGCGTGAATGCAGACGATGCCTTTGGTATGGACGACTTCTACGGCGACATGGACGCTTACTATCTGGTAAGAGAACTGCAAAACGGTGCAGTCAGTCTGACCGCTTTGATGGAAGCTTACTTTACCGAAGATCTGTCCAATGCAGACCGTGCGGCATACTTCCTCAACCACCGTTTCAGCTATCTGGAAACCAAGGAAGATGTGCGCAATGCAGTTTACGATGCTTACCGCGCCAATGCCGGTTTGAAGGTATTGGAAGCTAAGCGTGAGCTCGCGGAAGAAGATGAACTGCGCCAGGCAAGCTGCTATGCCTTTGCTGATTATCTGTTCAGCTTGGCAGGCGACCGTCTGGAAGGCGGTGTCGGCGATGACGGCGCTACCGGCGGTGGAAATGAAGGCGACGGCGAAGAAGAAAAGCCCTCTAACGGCTTCTATTCCGTATTCTCCAGCACTTCTTCTGTGCTGGCTCCCGGTATTTCCCAGACCATCCGCTATGCAACCACCGCAGATAAAAAGCAGATGGTTTACTATGTTGCCACCATTGATGTAACCCGCGATGATGTTACCATCAAGGCCAACTACAAAGACAACGATCCCTCCAAGGGCTGGGGCTTCCAGCGTGTGGAAGATCAAGTCAAGGCAATGGTAGATAAGTATATTGCCACCAACGAAAATTTCCGTCCCATCGTTGCTATCAACGGTGACGGATACAATATGTCTACCGGTGAACCCGGCGGTCTGTTGGTTATGGACGGCAAGGAATGGAAGGGCGTTGACAAAGACGGCTTCTTCGCCATTCTAAAGGACGGCACTGCCGTGATCGGTACGCAGGCTGATTATGCTACATATAAAGATCAAATTAAAGACGCCATCGGCGGCTTCGGCGCTGTGCTGATCAAGGACGGCGAGATCGTAACCGACAATAATTCCGGCAGAGCCAGCCGTACCGCCATTGGTATTACCGCAGAAGGTAAGGTCGTTATGATGGTTTTGGACGGACGTCAGGAACCCTTCTCTTGTGGCGGTACCATGCGCGAGATCGCGCAGATCCTGTTCGAAGCAGGCTGTGTGGAAGCGGTGAACCTGGACGGCGGCGGATCTACCACCTATTTGTCTAAGCCTGAAGGCAGCGACAGCTTGAAGCTGACCAACCGTCCCTCCGACGGCTATGCCCGCAGCGTAGCAACCTCGCTGGTAGCAATCTCCACTGCAAAATCCTCGAATGAATTCGATCATGCCAACATTACCTCTGACTATGATTATTTAACGATAAATACCTCTTTGAAGCTGACCGCCATGGGCGTCAGCAATATAGGCAGTTCCGCTCCTCTTCCCACAGACGCCGCTTGGCAGGTTTCCGATTCTGCCATTGGTTCCATCACCGCTGACGGCACCTTTACTGCATTGCAAAACGGTGAAGTGGAAGTACAGCTGGTAGCCGGCGGCGAAGTGATCGGCTCCAAGACCCTGTATGTGGTTGTACCGGATGCTTTGACCTGCACCGAAGCTGTTATGCGTGTTGTTTATGACACCCCCACCACATTGCCTTTGTTGGCAACCTACAATGGCAACCCGGTTGCTGTTAATCCCGGTGACTTCTATATGGTTCTGCAATACAGCAACGCCGGCTACTACAAAGATTTTGATTTTGTTGTATACGAGGCATCCGGCTACCGTACGCTCATGACCGGTGCGATGCTGCTGGCAAATCAGAGCTTGATTGCAACCGTAACACTTAATGTATACAGAGCTGACGAAGCTTACTTTGATTTTAACAATGCCACAGCCGGCGATAGCCAGCTGGCATGGGACCGCTTTGTATCCAATGCGGAAACGAGCGATGATGTGCTGTTCCAGATCATAGATACGAACAAGAACTTCACCATCGACTATACCTTTGCGCTGGATATGACCTCCATTGAAATTCCTGACAAACTGCAGGAGCTGACCTATATGTTGCCCGGTGCAGATGCTGTTGACGCTACCGCATGGAACTTCTTGCTCCAACTTGCAGAACGTGTCAGCACACTGACCGAGGTAACCATTACCGCTCAGTTTGATAAGAATTTGCAGGTAGACATCTCTAATCTGCAGGTATTCAATGACTTCTTTACACTCAAGAGCGCAACACTGGACGACAATAACAAGCTGACCATTGTGTGCGGCTGGCTCGACCAGACCCAGGCAATCGATCCTTCCATTGCTAACCCCATTTGTATTTTGACCGGTATCAAGATGCTGCCCAAGTCAGATGCGAAATGGAATAGCGCAGACCAGCTGGTTATTACCAACGTGGGAGACGTTAGCTACAATATCTATCTGCGTGCCTCCGCTCTGTATTCCTTTGCGAATATCGCAGCCAATCAGCAGCAGTACAATCTGTATCCCTTCGTCAATCCCAACGATCCCAGCGAAAAGGGTGCCAGCTTCGGTACCACCTATAAGAACTTCTCGGATAGCATTATTTTGGATAAAACCAACCGCCAAGGCTGGCATACCTATGACGATCAGCTCTACTACTTCGTAAACAATAAGCCCGTTGTCGGTATCCAAAAGCTTCCGAGCCATGAAAATGCTTCGGTACAGCTGTACTACACCTTTGATGAAAAGGGTGTATGCCAGGGTGCGGTAACCGGTCTGTTCGAACAGAACGGCAAGTACTATTATGCCTTCCTTGGTGAACAGAAGATGGGCTGGCAGTCGGTTCTGGAGTCCAACGGACAGAGCTACTTCTACTATTTCAGCCCCTACCGCAATGGCGCTGCTATTGAGAGCGGCAGAGTGGGCATTGAAGGCTACTACTATACCTTTGAAAATTACCACTGTGTGCTGGGTTCTCTTGTGACCACCTCCACTGGCAGAGTGAGATATACCTTTGCAGGTTCTTGGCAGAGAAACCAGTGGGTAGTGATGGACGGCAAAAAGTACTATCTGGCAAGCGATTATTATTGCGTGCAGAATGCCGTTTCCCGTGTGCGTAACTTTGAAGCAACCGCCAATGAATATCACCTGTTTGATGAAAACGGTGTATGGCTGGAAGATGTTTCCGGTTTGCGCTTTGTAAACGGTTCTCTTTACCTCTTCGAAAACGGTAAGATGATCAGCCGTAATCTCGGTCTTACCAAGATCGACGGTGATTACTACTATTTCCGTAGTAGCGGCGCAGCGGTAGTGGACGCTTCCTACTGGATCACCAATACCGGCGGCGAACTTCCCCAAGGCTCTTACTACTTTGATGAAAACGGTAAGATGGAAATTCCCACCGCTCCCGAAGAAGGCGAAAAGCTAAACGGCGTTGTAGAGCTGAATGGCAAGTACTACTACTATGTAGATGGCAAGATCACCGGTAACCTGGGTGTGAAGCAGTTTGCCGATGAAGCCGGCGAAACCTACTATATCTACGTTCGTACCGACGGCAGTCTGGCAACCGGCAGATACTGGATCACCAAGCACAACGATCTGCTCCCCATGCAGGCTTACGATTTCGGTGCAGACGGTAAGTACTATCCTTCCAAGGAAAGCGAAACTCCCGATACTCCCGTGGTACCCGATGTAAAAAACGGTATCGTGGAAGAAAACGGCGAGTATTACTACTACGAGGACGGCAAGCTGTCCTATCTCGGTCTTGTGAAGCTCACCGATGAAAGCGGCGAGACCTTCTATATCTACGTTCGCTCAAACGGTAAGCTGGCAACCGGCAGATACTGGCCCACCAAGCATAACGATGTACTGCCTCTCACCGGTTATGACTTCGGTACAAACGGCAGATACTATCCCGATGCAGTGGTTGAACCTCAGCCTCCCGTACAGCCCGATGAAAAGAACGGTATTGTAGAAGTGGATGGCGTACTTTACTACTACGAAAACGGCAAGCCCGCATACAAGGGGCTGATGAAGTTCGTAGATGAAGAAGGCAAGACCTACTACATCTACTCTCGTACCGGCGGTAAGCTGGCAACCGGCAAGTATTGGCCCACCAAGACCAATGATCTGCTGCCCTACGCAGGCTATGACTTCGGCACCGACGGAAAGTACTATCCTGAGGCGTAAACTCTAACAAACACGGATATAGGCATGGATAACTGTGCCTATATCCGGGAAAATAGAATTATGGAAACAATAATCCGGTGGATTTTATCCCACAATATCGTGATCTTTGCGGTACTCATTTTTATAGCAATAATATTTTGGCTGCTGAGATTTGAAAACAAGTTAAAGATCAACATACCGGAGGCGTCCCTAGTTTCATTGCTTCACGTAGTAATCGGATGGACGTGCATGCGGTTTCTTGCGATAGTAGAAGCAGGCTTTGATTTGGAAAAAGCAGCGAATATCAGACTCTATGGAGCTATATTTGCCTTGCCGTTTCTGTATTATGCGTGGGCAAAAAAAACCAACAGGAGCATCCCTCTGGTTATGGACATTTCGGCGATCTGCGTAATATGTGGCGCAATCGGTGGAAGGTTCAACTGCTTGACTAAAGGTTGTTGTGACGGAATACCTTTCTTTTTCAATGAAGCATATAGATGGCCGCTTCGACAGATAGAACTAGCATTCTATGCGATATTTATCATCTATTATTTTAGAAAGATTGGTACGGCTAAAACCTATGGTCAAGTATATCCGATTTACTTGATTTCTTACGGCTTACTGCGATTTATATGCGAATTTGTTCGTAAGGAATATACAACCCAAATCGGTATTTTCCATATAGCGCAAATCTGGTCACTGATCGCAATTGCGGTAGGTGTAGTTTGGCTCTATGAGGTGAATAAAAAATATCACAGCGGTGTGATCCATCGCAAATTGTCGAATCACGACAAATGACAAAAGGAGGAAAAACATGAACATTAGTGCTGAAAAGCGGTTTTTAGCATTTCTGTTGACGGTGATTATGGTAGCATCACTGCTCCCGATAACGCCGTTTAACGTATTCGCTGCAACTAAGGTTAACCCGATTGACGGGAAAGTTAGCGTCAGCGGTGGCAATGTTACGTTAACGAACGGTGCGGTTACTGCAAGCTTTAGCCCTACCGAGGATAGTTGTAATGGTACATACACAGGTGCTGATGCTACTGTGACTGTTACCAATATCTCCGGTGCAGATGCAGTGGTTAGCTTCAGTTATGGTGGTCTGCAGAATGTTTACGGTGCGGCGGTTACCGTTAACGGCGGAACAGACAATAACGGTGAAGTATCCGGCTTGCTGGCTAACAATGGAACAATTACCCTTAAGTTTAAAGGTATCGATGACACAGCGGAAGCTGCTTCTATCGTATTGAGTAATTTCAAAGTTTCAGAAATCAAGTCTGTCAAGTTGACCGTAAAGGCGCCTACCAACGGTTCCTATACTGCCAATGGTACTGCTGTTACTGCGGAAACGACGGTAACGATTGACAACACTGTGGAAGTGCCGCTGGTGGCAACTCCTGCTAGCGGTTTTAAATTTGCCGGTTGGTATAATGAAACTACCGGAAAGTATATTTCTTTTAGTGCATCGGTTACTTTGATGTTTGATCAAGACACTATTATTGTACCGATGTTTACAGCTGAATCTGATGCTGTGTTTGGCATCAACGATGCGGCATTCGCTTCATTGGATGCGGCGTTGGCTGTGGCTACTCGCGGCAGTGTGATTCGCCCGTTAAAGGATGTTACCCTGAATAAGAGCTACACGATTCCCGCAGGTATCACTCTGCTCGTTCCCTTTGATGATGCAGGCACCTGCCTGACCGATACTACGGTAAACTATACAACCGCTACCTCAACCCCGATCAGTCGCGCAGTATACCGTACGCTGACTTTAGCAGATGGCGTTACCCTGACCGTCAACGGTGCACTCAGCGTTAGTGCTAAGCACAGAGCTGCTAACGGCGGTAAAACCTGGGGTGGTACTGTAGAAGGAAAATACGGTGTACTGAAGCTCAATGGCAGCAGTAAAGTTAACGTAGAAAACGGCGGTGTATTGTATGCTTACGGCTTTGTTCTCGGCAGTGGTTCTGTTGAGGCGAAGTCGGGCGGTACCGTCTATGAGATTATGCAGCTGACGGAATTCCTCGGCGGTAGCAACCTTCTCTCCGGCTTATCCAAGCATCAATCGAATAAGTTTTTCCTGTTTTCTCAATATTACGTGCAAAACATTGAAGCTGATTTGAAGATTAATTCCGGTGCTAACCTCAAGGTATTCGGTACGATGACGATCAGTAGCGAAACCATGTCGGTACCTATGACCTTTATAGGTGAAGGCGGTATGTTTACGCTGGGTAGCGGATCATACGCAGTCAAGAGTTATGATGCTTCCAGCGATCGCCTGACAATCGATACTTACGGTGATGTTAGTCTTAGCAGCATCGCCATGAAGTTGACTGGTCTTCCTATAGTCGGTTCGGCAGATATCAATTCGGCGGACTTCTTCTTGCCTGTCAACAGTAACATTACCGTTAATATTAACACTGGTACGGCTACTGTAAATCAGGATTTGACCCTTCTGCCCGGATGCAAGATTACTGTTGCAAAAGGCGCTCAAGTTTATGTCCCCGCTGGTACTCAGATCAACTTGTATGACCAAGCTGATTGGGGCAAATATGCGTTCACCTCGGGCACAGGAGGTTGTCAAACTTGTATCCCTGTCTCCTATATTGGTTCCACAGGTAAGCCTTCTACAAGAACGATAACAGACGATGCTGTTTTGGATATTAATGGAGTTTTAGCGAACAGCGGCACGATTTACACTTCCAATACAGGTGCCCAAATTATTTCTTCCGAAGGAAACGGCATTTTCAATATGAAAGCTGCGCCTACCCAAGCAACTACAGTTGCAGGTAGACTCAATGGTGGTGCTAATTCTTCTGACTGGGTTCAGAATACCTTCAACCCCGCGTGGCTGTTGAATGACGACGGCACTTTTGTTGAGACGATCAACTCCGCAGCCAATACCGGCTTTGTATTCAATAACGCTACCGGCAAGTGGGAGACTCTGACGAATGCTACGATCACCTTCCATGCCAACAATGGTACGAATGAAACCACTGAGCAGACTATCACTATGGATAAGATGCTCTATGCTACCAAGACTCCCCTTGAACTGAACGGTTTTACCTATGGCGCAAATGATTTCATTGGCTGGAGCACTACCGCTGATGGCGATGTAGAGTATATCGACGGTGCTGAGGTGCTGTTCTATCGCAACACCGCGCTCTATGCTGTTTGGAAGGTCAATGGCTTCAAAGTAACTTGGATCGTGAACGGTAATTCGGTTGAAACTGATGAAGGCGTAACCGGTATTCCCGAATTTAACGGCACAATTACTGCTCCTACAGGATATCACTTCCATGGTTGGGATGCGGATGACGATGGAGAAGTAGATATTTCTATCGGTGTTCCCACTGGCGATATGACTATCGTAGCAATTTTTGAAGCTTGCTATGATAACAACAACGACCACAAGTGTGACAGAACTGACTGCGGCAAAACTCTGAGCACTTGCTCCGACAAGCCTGGCGACGGCGACCACAAGTGCGATGTTTGTGGCGATCCAATCGCAAATGCTGGGCATACCCCCGCAGCTGACGATGGCGACTGCACCACTGCAATCCTCTGTACCGAGTGCGGTGCAGTGACCACTGCAGCTAAGACCCACGTTGACGGCAATGACAACAACCATGTTTGTGATAACGAAGGCTGTACCGTTGATAACGTTGACGGCGGCCACACCCCCGCAGCCGACGACGGCAACTGCGAAACTGCAATCCTCTGTACCGAGTGCGGTGCAGTGACTACTGCAGCTAAGACCCACGTTGACGGCGACGACAAGAACCACGTTTGTGATAACGCAGGCTGTACCGTTGATAACGTTGACGGCGGCCATACCGGTAGCTACTACTTCAACTGGAGCTTTGATGAAGACACCCTGTCCTATACAGTTGATCTTTGGTTCCATTGCCCAGAATGTAATGTTGTACAAAAAATTGCTGATATTACCGATGAGCCTGATGTCGTGACTGCTCCTACTTGTCAGGTACACGGCGTTTACTCCTACTGCTTCGACTTCTCCGGTGTGAACCTGCCCGATGGCTGGAACTGGGAGAAATTCGAGCTGACGGACATCAACCAGGATAATGCTAATTGGAATGCGGATGACAAGGTCATGACCTATCAACTGACTTGGAAAACCGATCCCAATAACCACCAGAGCCTGGAGGGCACTGCTGAGGATCCCGCTACCTGTGAGTATTCCGGTTTGAAGGTGTACTGGTACTGCTCCGTCTGCGACAAGTTCTTCGCAGACGGTGACGCTCAGAACGAGATCGATGATTTTGCAACTTGGTCGAGCGAAGGCGGCGAAGGCTATATCCCCGCCACCGGCCACGGCACCATCAGCGGCTTCCGCTACAGTCCTAATTCCGACCCCATCAATACCCACACTGTGATCTGTAAGGATTGCGGCGAATCTACGAATCCCAATGAGGCCTGCTCCTTCGACGCTAACCACATTTGTGTTATCTGTGAACAGCTTGAGAAGATGACCGTTACCTTCATGAACGGTGATGATCAGTTTGAACAGATGACTGTTACTTATGGTTACACTTTGGATATCGCAGGAATGCCTGATCCCGAAGCACCCGTAGGCAAGCACTTTGCCGGTTGGTATACCTCTGATAACGTTCACGTTGTTCACGGCATGACTGTAACCGAAAACATTGTTGCATATGCAAACTGGGCTGTAAACACTTACACCATCACATGGATCGTTAACGGTAAAGAGACCACCGAGACCTATGATTACGGCACCATTCCTTCCTTCAAGGGCAGCACTGCCAAGGATAAGTTTATTTGCACCGTTTACACCTTTGCAGGTTGGGCAACTGAGGAGAACGGAACTGTAATTACCCTTCCTTACGTTGAAAACGATGAAACCTACTACGCGATCTATACTGAAAGCGTTGAACATGACGAAGAATACCTTTTGCATGTTCTGGCAAAGGCATCTACCTGTACACAGAAGGGTAATATTGAATTCTGGACATGCGGCGTATGTTTCAAGGCATGGGTCGATGCGGATCTGACACAGGAAATCGCTTTGAGCGATACCTGGCTTGACATCGATGAAGCTAATCACGCGTACGTAACAACCAATAATTGGTATATGCTGGGAAGCGATTACTACTACGGACAGATCAGCACCTGTTCTCACAATGCCTCTCACGTAGTATACATTCCCGTTACCGGTGTAAGCCGCGTTCCGTATCCCACCTTCGGAAATTACGGTCCCGATGACAGAGACGCTTCCCATGAAGAAGCAGGCGTTGAAGGCAGCAGTCACTACTATCCCGATGCAAACTCCGCTCTCTTCTACTTCGATGAAGACGGCAAGTTCCAGAGCACTCTCACCGGTGTGATCACCGTTGAAGGCGAGCTGCGCTATGTTAAGAACGGACAGCTCATCTGGTGTGCAGGTCTTGTACAGGATGGCGAAGATTACTACTTCTTCGGCGGTAACTGGACTGTGAAGAAGGACGGCATTGTTTACCTTTACAGAAATGACTCTAACATTGCGTGGGCTGTTGAAAACGGCGTTGCGATGGCTGATGAAAACGGAAAGATCATTACGGGCGACGGCATTGTAAATGTAAACGGTACTCTGTACTACTTTAACAACAACTGTGTTCAGGTAAATGCAGGTCTGATCATGGTAGGTCACAATTACTACTATGTACGTACAAGCGGCGCACTGGTAACCAACGCAAAATATTGGATCACCAATACCAATAACTTCGATAATATTCCCGCAGGAACTTACGGCTTTGACGAAAACGGCGTAATGGATATTTCCATTCTGGACAGAAACGGCGTTTACGAAGATGAAGACGGCTGGTACTACTACGAAAACGGCAAGCGTACCTACAAGGGCTTGATGGAATACAACGGCGGATATATCTATGTTCGCACAGACGGCAAGCTGGCAACCGGCAAGTACTGGATCACCAAGACCAACGGTATTGAAGGCTTTAGCGAAAGCGGATATATGTTTGATGAAAACGGTTATATGCTGAGTGGCATTGTTGGCGGTTTCTACTATGAAAACGGCAAGACCGCATATAAGGGCTTGATCGAATATAACGGCGGTTATATCTACGTTCGTTCCAATGGTCAGCTGGCTACCGGTAACTACTGGGTAACCAAGACCAACGGTCTTGCGGTAGTTGGCACATACATCTTCAATGAAGACGGTATGATGGACATCGACGGCAAGCTTCCCGAACTCAAAAACGGTATTGTGGACGGCTACTACTATGAAGACGGCATTCTTGCCTATGCAGGTCTGATCGAATACAACGGCGATTACTACTATGTACGCTCAAGCGGCAAGCTGGCAACCGGCAAGTACTGGATCACCAAGACCAACGGCTTCATGGATGAAGGCAACTACACCTTTGATGAAAACGGCAAGATGGTCCGATAATATCAAACAATTAAACGGCAGATTCTGAAAGGAATCTGCCGTTTTTCTTGACAAAAGGCTGTTTATTTGATAGAATAGTCACATTAAATGAATCGGAGATTATGGATCATGAAAAAAACACTTGCATATTTGTTGGCAGCTGTGATGCTGCTTACGTTTTTCCCGATGGGCGGAATACTGTCACAGGCAGAGGAAATCACGACCTTGATCGCCGCAACCGACTTCCAACCGAAGGAAGGGGCGGCAACCGGAATTAAGAAGGTCAACAAGATCATATCCGCTATCAAGGCCGACGGTATTACAAGCGCAGACGGGTTCCTTTTCTGCGGCGACTATGATTTTGGTACCTTTGGCGTTGCGGAGGAGACCAAAGAGGGTATCGATCTTTTAACAGAATCTGTCTCGGGGCTCGTGGACGAAAAAAACATGGTATTCATTCAGGGAAACCACGACGCTGTTCCGGGCACTTCCGGATTGAATCCAGGCGGAAACAATGACCCCGAGAGCGGAAAATACGGTGTATTTGTCATTAACAATGATGACTATATGTGGCACAACGAGGATGAGGTAAGAATCAAGCGCACTGCGCAGAAGCTGATCAATTATCTCAATGAAAAATTGGCTGTGGGGTATGATAAACCGATCTTTGTGCTTTCCCATCTGCCGCTTCACTATAATATGCGCACCAAGCAGGACGGCGACGGAAAGTACGCCAATCATATATTCAATGTGCTCAATGAAGCGGGACAAAAAGGACTGAATATTATTTTCCTCTTTGGGCATGACCATTCGCAAGGATGGGATGATTATTTGGGCGGATCCAGTATTTATTTGACCAAGGGTGACGAGATCTTGGTGGCTAACAGCAGTCAGACTGTTTTTAAGAGTCATACGCTGAATTTCACTTATATGAATGCGGGGTATGTGGGCTACTATGATAATCACAACGGCGCGGACGATGCCTTGACCATGACCTCCTTCCGCATTATGGGCAGTTCTGTGGTGATCACGCGTTATGACAGCAACGGTATTCACAATCTGAAATCAGAGGGTGTTACCAACAGTTACAAAGGCGAGAGCGGATATACTGCCAATACCAAGGTTTATCCCCCCCGCCAAACGCTGGCGCTGACACAGGTAGGGGATCGCAGTGCCATCAAGGATCTGATAAATCTGAATGAAAGCGGCAGACAATATAAGAGAATCAATCACGTGGATGAATTGAAGGACGGCGGGAAGTACCTTGTGGTATACAATGATACCACAGACCAGATCCTGGTTCCCAAAGTGATCACAAAGTCCAATAACCAAGGTACACGCGTGGGATTCCATTTGCAAAACGCATACAATATCGGAGATTTTGAAGTATACGGCAATTACGCAACCATGGAATGGACCTTTGCCAAGGCGGGGCAGGCCTGGTTTATCGGTCATGAAGGACTGTTTGCCACGCTGACTCCCACAAATGATTTCGCCATAACCGCTACACTCGAAGCGCAGGGCAGTGCCTTTGTGATCGAAGGGGAGGCGACCTATACATTTAAAAGCGGGAACTATGTTCTGAACTATAACGCCAGAGGACTTATGAACGCTTATACAAGCGATCCTGCCAGCTTTTATATTTATGAATATGTGGGTCATACTATTGATGTAACGGGCGGCAGTGCCGCAGTGGACGGAAAGCCGGTGCGCGTGGCTGATGTGGGCGAGGTTATTACATTGACTGCCGACGAAGCCCCAAAGGGACAGTTCTTTGCGGGTTGGGAAGTGGAAAAAGGCGATATTACCCTGAAAAATGAGGCGGTAACCACCTTTACTATGCCCGAAGGTGCTGTAAAGATCAAGGCGGTATATACTGAAACCGATCCGAATGCGCCGATAGATGAACCGACGGTTGATAAAAATGAGGGCGGATTGTCTTGGACGGTGATCGTGATCGTATCAACGGCGGTGCTTGCTATTGCCGCTGTGGGCGTGGCTCTCGTTGTGAAACGCAAGAAAAAATAAGAAAAAGCTGTTGCAACCGTAAAATTGCAACAGCTTTTTGAAAAAAGTGCTGTACACATGCAGGGGTACAGCACTTTTGGTTATGTTTCAAAAAATTCACCGCCAAAAAGTTTTTCAAAAATCAGAGCCACACTTCCCATGAGGGGAGCGCGGTTGCCAAAGTGAGAGCGAATAACGGGAATGTTGCGGTAGCCGGCGCCGAGGATGCGGCGGTTGAGACTCTCCTCCAATTGTTTTAAATAGGGAAGAGGAATGAAGGCGCCTTCGTGACCGATGATCACGCATTGAGAATCCAACAGGTTGACTGCGTTGACCAGTGCCACAGACAGCTTTTCCGCCATGTCGTGCAGAATTGCGTCGCACCGAGGGTCGCTTGCCAGCGTTTCAAAATCGGCGGCGGTTATGTCGGCAAGTCCGGTTGCTCTTGTCATTTTGTTCAGAATTACAGGCATATTGGCATACATTTCAAGGCATCCTTTGTTTCCGCAATTACACAAAGGTCCATCAAAATTGATGCACATATGTCCGATCTCGCCGCCCGAAATGCCGCCGCTGTGATACAGACGGCGGTTGAAAATGATGCCGGAGCCTATGCCGTTTGCAATACCGAGATAGAGAAAAGCGTCGTATAGACTTCCTTTGCCGTATAGCTTTTCAGCCAGCGCAGATGCGTCCATATCATTGCCTACAGTTACGGGCAGATGATAGCGTTCGGTCAGTAGCTTGGCAATGGGAAGATTAGAAATGCCGAAAAAACTGGTCGGGTGCAGGATGACACCGTTTTCGGGATCCAAAGGACCAATGGAAGAAACGCCTATTCCTAAAACACGTGCATTGGGATGGTGCTTGGAAAGAAAAGAGAGGGCGGCGTCCATTTGCGCAAAGATCTTTTTGACAAGGCTTTGGGAGTTTTCTCCGGAAAGCTCTTTTTTATCCATATAAATCGCATGCAGTTTGATGTCCGAAAGCAGCACACACACTTCATTTCGGGAAATATAAACGCCTGCCGCTATAGGAGCTTTGGGGGCAATATCCAAGAGAACGGGGTTTCTGCCCACCGATATTTTTTCTTCGGTTTCGGTTTCGGTGATATACCCCTCTTCAATCAGTTCGCCTACGATATTGGTAATCGCCATTTTGGTAAGGCCCATGCGTTTGGTAATGTCGGCGCGTGAAAGGGGCGCACTTGCAATCAGTTGCAGCGCGATCCCTCGGTTACGGTATTTCAGATGTGTATTGTTCAGACCTTTGCGCTCTGCCATGACGTTACCTCACAATGAATTCAATATGCATATTATAGCATTTTATTTTGCATTTTTCAAGTGTATTTTTCAACCTTCATTTGGTGTGGGTGTACAAAAGTGAGGGGCGAAGTTTGGCGTATTTGCATATTGACTTTGTACAAAAAATTTGCTATGATATAATAGTAAAAAGAGTTTACAAATAGAGGAGGGGATTATGAAAAGAATAGCGTGCATTGGCAGTGCAACGATGGACGTGATGGTTTCACCTGTAGATGGGATGCCGCCTATCGGAACACTGTATGCGGTGAAAGGTACTTCTTTGCATCCGGGAGGATGCGCAGTGAACGTATCATTGGATTTGGCAAAGCTGGGTTTTCCTGCCCTTGCTTTTTGCATGTTCGGAACAGACTCTTTCGGAGATATACTGGTAGAGCAAATGCAAAAAAGCGGTGTGGATACCCGAGGGATTGTTCGTACGCACGAAGCACCTACCACGGTTTCGGTGGTGTTGCTTTCCTCTTCGGGCGAACGCACTTTTCTTTACAATCCCGGTTCCACTGCCTGCTTTACGGCAGAATGTATGGATGCCGATCTGATAGCAGAATGTGATATGGTATTTGTGGCAGGCGCTATGTTGCTTCCTTCTTTCGATGGAGCGCCCTGTGCCGATTTCTTATCCAAACTGAAAAAACAGGGGAAATTTACTGCCATGGATACCGCATGGGATCCGGACGGTGTGTGGCTTGATAAGATAAAGGACGCATTGCCTCATTTGGATCTGTTTATACCAAGCGAGGCAGAAGCGGCAAAGGTAACCGGCGAGAGCGATCCGCACAAAATGGCAGACCGTTTATTTGCTCTGGGGTGCGGAAGCGTGGTGATCAAGCTGGGAAAAAGAGGAGCGCTGGTTTGTCCTGAAAGAGACAAGCGTTATCTGATTCCTGCTATTCCGGGCGTGACTCCTGTGGATACTACGGGAGCAGGAGATGCTTTTTGTGCAGGCTTTTTGGCAGGGCTTTCTATGGGATGGGATTATGAAAAATCTGCAACCTTTGCCCATGGTGTCAGCGGCTGCTGTATTGTGCAAAAAGGTGCGTCAACCGGCATTGTTACCATGGAAGAAACTTTGAAATTTATGGCAGAACGGGGCGTGACAGTATGAAAAAAGAAATCTATCAAATGATGGCAGACCGTGCTCTTGCATATTATGAAAAGGCAGGAATTGCCCTCACCGAAGAAGAAAAGAACAATATTGAGGTAGCGGACTTTGGTCTGGGCGATGTGGAACGAACCGGACTGGAACTGGTGGTATACATCAACTGCGATCAGTACTGCGCCAAGGAAATGGTTCTGTTGCCTTATCAGACCTGTCCTGAGCATATGCATGTAACAGTGGGCAGTCAAATGGGGAAACAGGAGACTTTTCGTTGCCGTTTCGGAAAGGTTTATCTTTATACCGAGGGCGAACCCACAGAAAAAATCGGCGTAACACCGCCTGAAGGGGTATATACCGTTTTCCATGAAACAGTTTTGCTCCCCGGAGAGCAGTTTACCATTCTTCCCGGAACAAAGCATTGGTTTGCTGCCGGACAAGAGGGTGCGGTTATTTCGGAATTCAGCACGCACAGTGATGATGCGACCGATATATTTACAGATCCCGCCATCAAGCGGATTCCTGTTATAGAGGAGGAATAAACGATGCTGGTAACTCTTACAGATGTTTTGAAAAAAGCACAAAATGAGAAATATGCGGTAGGATTGTTCAACACCATTGACATGGAAATGGCAAACGGAGTGCTTGAGGCGGCAGAAAATCTTTCTTCGCCGGTTATTATCGGTACTGCAGAGATCCTGCTTCCCTACGGAGGTTTGGAGGAATTGGCATGGTTGCTTCGTCCCATGGCAGAGCGTGCAAAGGTGCCGGTGGTACTGCATTTTGACCATGGTTTGAAAGAAGAAACCGTATACCGGGCTATTGATCTCGGATTTTCTTCTGTGATGTACGACTGCTCCGATAAGAGTTTTGAAGACAACATCAAGGCGCTGAAGGAAATGACCAAATATGCGCACAGCAAGGGTGTTTCGGTGGAAGCTGAGCTTGGACATGTGGGCAATGCGGCAGATTGTGACGGTGAGGATGCGCTGACTGATCCTGTGCAGGCGAAATACTTTGCCGATGAAACAGGTGTGGATGCACTGGCAGTTGCCATTGGTACAGCACACGGTGCATACCGTAAAAAGCCTAAACTCGATTTTGCAAGATTGCAGAAGATCAGAGAAACTATTGATGTTCCGCTGGTTTTGCACGGTGGATCGGGGCTTTCCGAAGAAGATTTTAAGAAAACTATTGAATACGGTATCGCAAAGGTAAATATTTTTACCGATGTAAACCAGGCGGCGGCAAAGGCGGCATCAGAGAATTACAAAGAGGGGATTGGTATGACCGATCTTGTTCCCTTTATTCGCAAGGCTGTGCAGGAAGCCACCGAAAACAAAATGAGAATTTTTGGCTCTGTGAATAAAGCCTAAAATATAATAAGGAGGATCTTATGAAACACAATTGGACAAAGCGTCTGGGCGCTGTTGTTCTGTCGGTTGCTATGCTCGGTAATACCGGTATGATCTTTGCAGAAACCTTGACAGATAAAATAGCGGAACAAGATGCCATTGAAGATAAGGTTCTGTTTTCAACATCATTTGAGGATGACGAAAACGGCAATCTGCTTCAATCAACCCTGGATGGTGACCATCTTTCGAATGTGGTCAACACCGAATACTTAAGTCAGGGCGGAGGCCTTGCCATTCGTTATGAAACGATCGAAGGCTCGTCTGACTACGTAGGCAGCGAAAGCAAGTACAATTTGTTTGACGACAAGACATCTACCAAGTATTTGTCACAAGGCTCGAACATTTACGTTGCTTTTGCTCTGGAAAAAGCAGCTGTGGTACGTTCTTATGACGTTGCCAGCGCAAACGATGCTCCCGGCAGAGATCCCTCAGCATGGACTCTGTACGGTTCTGACGACGGAAAAACCTGGAAGGCATTGGATTCCCGTGAAGGCGTTACCTTTAACAGCCGCATGGAAACTAAGAAATTCGGTTTTGAGAACAAAACTTCTTATCAGTGGTACAAGTTTGAAATAACTGCGAATAAGGGTGATTCTCTGACACAGCTTTCCACGCTGCATCTGTTTAGTGATGCTGCAGAGGTTGGCGACGGTGTGGATGACGGCAGTGTGAAGGTTCTGCCGAATTCTATCAAGGGTATGACAGAACTCGGTTATAATGCCAGCCAAAATAAGGCAGCGCTGTTTGATGGCAGTCTTGCTTCTAAGTTTATTTCGGCTGACCCCACCGGCTGGATCTCCGTTCAGCTGTCTGCTCCCATCGTACTTGCCGAATATAAGATCGGTAGCGGTGATGACTGGCCTCAGCGTGACCCCAAAAGCTGGATCGTTTATGGTTCCACCGATGGCGAAAATTGGGTGAAACTGGATGAGCAAAACGATGTAAGCATGCCCAATAGAAATAAACTGTATTCTTTCCTTGTGGAAAATACTGTTGCATATGATTACTATAAAATCGACATTACAGCCAATGGCGGCGAAGACGGTACCGGCCGTAATATTATTCAGTTCTCCGAATGGCAGTTTGTAGAAGCTTCTTCCGGTGAAGAAGATAAAGAAGAGTATGTAGAAACACAGTTGACAGTGGATACAACTACAGTACAGGGCTCTGCAAGTAACGACGGCGATCAGGGCAATCTGCAGCTGTTTGACAACAGTGTAGACACCAAGCTGTGCGTAGCAAATGTTACCTCTTTGTGGGTATCTGTAAAGCTTTCCGCACCCGCGGTTGTGAATATGTATAAGATCGCATCCGCTAACGACCATGATCCCAGAGACCCTAAGGATTGGGTACTGTATGGCTCGAATGACGGCGAAAACTGGGTGAAGCTGGATGAACGCAGCAACCAGGATATGCCCGAAAGAAATACCTATTACACCTATACCTTTGAAAACGATACCGAATACAGCTATTACAAGCTGGATATTTTGTCCAATAACGGCAAGGATGCCGTAGGTTTGGATGTGGTGCAGTTCTCCGAATGGCAGCTGTTTACTGTACAAGGCGTATCGGATGCTCCTGTAGAAACACAGGTGGCAGTAGATACTGCTACCGTACAGGGTTCTGCCTCTAATGACGGTGATCAGGGCAATCTGCAGCTGTTTGACAACAACGTAGATACCAAGCTGTGCGTAGCAAATGTTACCTCTTTGTGGGTATCTGTAAAGCTTTCCGCACCCGCGGCTGTGAATATGTATAAGATCGCATCTGCTAACGACCATGATCCCAGAGACCCTAAGGATTGGGTACTGTATGGCTCTAATGACGGCGAAAACTGGGTGAAGCTGGATGAACGCAGCAACCAGGATATGCCTGAAAGAAATACCTATTACACATATACCTTTGAAAACGATACCGAATACAGCTATTACAAGCTGGATATTTTGTCCAATAACGGCAAGGATGCCGTAGGTTTGGATGTGGTGCAGTTCTCTGAATGGCAGCTGTTTACTGTACAAGGCGTATCGGATGCTCCTGTAGAAACACAGATGTCTGTAGATACTACTACAGTACAGGGCTCTGCAAGTAACGACGGCGATCAGGGCAACCTGCAGCTGTTTGATAACAACGTAGATACCAAGCTGTGCGTAGCAAATGTTACCTCTTTGTGGGTATCTGTAAATCTTTCCGCACCTGCGGCTGTGAATATGTATAAGATCGCATCCGCCAACGACCACGATCCCAGAGACCCTAAGGATTGGGTACTGTATGGCTCGAATGACGGCGAAAACTGGGTGAAGCTGGATGAACGCAGCAACCAGGATATGCCCGAAAGAAATACCTATTACACATATACCTTTGAAAACGATACCGAATACAGCTATTATAAGCTGGATGTTCTTTCCAATAACGGTAAGGATGCTGTAGGACTGGATGTAGTACAGTTCTCCGAATGGCAGTTGTTTACCGTAGAAGGTGCGAAAGCAGAAGAGCCTGAAGATGTTCAAGTAACTGTAGATACTACTACAGTACAGGGCTCTGCAAGTAACGACGGCGATCAGGGCAACCTGCAGCTGTTTGATAACAACGTAGATACCAAGCTGTGCGTAGCAGGCGTCACCTCTTTGTGGGTATCTGTAAAGCTGAGCGCACCTGCGGCTGTGAACATGTATAAGATCGCATCTGCTAACGACCATGATCCCAGAGACCCTAAGGATTGGGTACTGTATGGCTCTAATGACGGCGAAACCTGGGTGAAGCTGGATGAGCGCAGCGCAGAAGATCTGCCCGAAAGAAACACCTATTACACCTATACGTTCTACAATGAAACCGAATACAGCTATTATAAGCTGGATGTTCTTTCCAATAACGGTAAGGACGCTGTAGGACTGGATGTAGTACAGTTCTCCGAATGGCAGCTGTTTGTTACTTCCCGTGAAATTGAAGAACCGGAAGAAAAAGAGCCTGTTCCTACTGTCAATAAAGAAACAGTAGAAAGCTCTGCGCCCGTAGATGGCGGCGAAGGCGTTATCAATGTATTTGACGGTAATGTAAACACCAAGGTTTGTGCAGCAGGCAAGACCATGTGGATCACCTTTGCACTCACCGAAGCAATGCTCATTAAGGGCTACTCCATTACTTCTGCCAATGACCATGCAACCCGCAACCCCAAGGATTGGGCTTTCTACGGTTCTACTGATGGAAAAACATGGGTGAAACTGGATGCTCGCAGCGGTGTTGAGTTCTCCGATTATTTTGAAACCAAATCGTTTGCATTTGCGAACGACACCGAATATCAGTACTATAAGCTAGATATTACCGCAAACTGCGGCAATGATTATACACAGTTCTCCGAGCTGGCTCTTCTGACCGAAACTGAAGGCCTTGTAGAGCAGAAACTGCCCGGTATGGTGACAAAGCCTGTATTTGGTCCCATCAGCACCGAATGTAATTATCCCGGTGCTTGGAGCGGGCTTTCTTGTCTGGGTGTATACGGTGAACAGACCGATACTAAAAACACCTATGCTCGCAATGTGATCTTTAAGGATCTGTCTATTCCTGTAACCAAGAATACTAAGCTGAGCTATGTGATTTTCCCCGGCTTGTTCAATGTCAATGCATATGACTATGAATACACTTCCTGCCGTGTGATCATTGACCTTGCATTCACAGACGGAACCTATCTGTCTGAATTGGGTGCAATCGATCAGTATGGCTCTAAGATGACTCCTACCGGTCAGGTAGAAGGCGAATGCCTGTATACTTTGCAGTGGAACTATATTGAAAGCTATATTGGTGACGTTGCTGCAGGCAAGACCATTGAAAAGATTCTTGTATACTTTGATATGCCGGAAGCAAAGGATGCTTCCAGATTCGTAACCTTCTTCGACGATCTTGTAATTGAAGATAAGGAACCCGTGGTATACGAGCATTTGTCCGATTATATCAACATTCTGCGCGGAACCAACAATGATATCGCATTCTCTCGCGGTATGTGCACCCCCGGCGTTGTAACCCCCGGTGGATTTAACTTCTTTACTCCCGTTACCAATCCCCAGGCGGCAACTCTGCCTTACACTTATCAGCAAAACGGCGAAAACAGTCCTCTCGACTCTATTTCCGTATTGCATGCGCCTAACTTCTGGATCGGCAGCTACGGTTCCTTCCAGTTTATGGCGAATACTTCCGTTGATACCTCTGCAGGTACTGACGGTATTACATCAGCGCAGATTTCCTCTGATGCGAGAAAATCCAAGTTTACACATCAGAATGAATTTGCTAAGGCGCACGAATATACTGTAATTCTGAATGATGGCACCGCGGCTTCGGGTGTTATGATTGAAGTAACTCCTACCGATCATGCGGCATACGTAAGATTTACCTTCCCCGAAGGATCTGATAATGTGAACGTGATCTTTGATAGCCTCTGGGGCAGCGGAAGTCTGAAATTTGGTGCTGACGGAAAGTCCTTTACTGCTAAGACCGGTCACGGCTCTCCTGCAATGTATGTTTACGGCGAATTTGATACCGAATATGCTTCTGCTTCTGTTGTGGCAACCAAGCAGGGTATCGTTTCCTTCCCCGAAGGCACTACTGTTGTGACCATGAAAATTGCCACTTCCTACCTCAGCTATGATCAGGCTAAACACAGTATGGAACTGGAAATCGCAGACGGAAACTACGATAGCGTATTTGCGGCTGCTCAGAAAGAATGGGATGATCTGTGCGGAATCTTCGAAATTGAAGGTGCTACTTATAACGAACTGGTTACCTTCTACTCCTCTTTGTACAGACTGTACGCATTCCCCAGCTTGTTCTCTGAAAATGAAGGCACTGCAAATGACCCTGTTTGGGTATATGCATCTCCCTACAAGAGTGGTAGAAAGACCAGCGGTATGCTGTATACCAATAACGGCTTCTGGGATACCTATCGTACCGCATGGGCTGCATACGCACTCTTTACTCCTGAAAGAGATACTGATTACCTCAACGGTATGGTTCAGCACTTTACCGAAACCGGTTGGATGCCAAGATGGTTGGGCCCGGGTGCTGTCAACTGTATGGTGGGTACCTCCAGTGATATCATCTTTGCAGATGCATATCTCAAGGGTGTTGAATTTAATTACGAAGAAGCATGGAAATCCATGGTGAAGAGTTCTTCCGCATATTCTTCCGACATGACTGCCGGCGGTAGAAAGGAAAACAACACCGCTCCGTTCCTTGGTTATATCGCCAATGACAGAATTATAAACGGAGAAAGCCAATTCGTACAAGAGGCTTATTCCAGCTCCATTGAAGGCTATATCAATGACTACGGTTTGTACCGTATGGCGCAGGCGATGGGCCTTGCCGATGAAGCAGAGTACTATTATAACAGATGTATGCAGTATGCACTGCTGTACAACTCCGCAGTAGGCTTCTTTATGGGTAAATCCACCGCCGGTGTATGGTCGGCAGGCAAATCCTTCGATCCTAAGGCATGGAACGGCCCGATGTATGACTTTACTGAATCTGTCGGTTGGGTCAACCAATTCCCCGCAGTATTTGACGGTCAGGGCTTCACCTCTCTGCATGGCGGATCGGAAAAATTGGCAAAACTGCTGAACGAACTCTTTGACGATAGCTATGAAGCTATGAAAGAGGTTGTTGAATTGGCATCTGTACACCATGAAATCGCGGAATTCAAAGAAGTGAAGATGGGTCAGTATATGCACAATAACCAGCCTTCTCACCACGTAATCTATACATACGCATTCTCCAGCGAGCCTTACAAGGTTCAGCAGTATACAAGAGAAGTGTTGCGTCATGTATATGTCGGTTCTGAACTCGGTCAGGGTTATCCCGGTGACGAAGACAACGGTGAAATGTCCGGTTGGTATGTCTTCAATGCGCTGGGCTTCTATCCCTACAGCATGGGTTCGAATGAATACGTGATTGGATCTCCGCTGTTTGACAAGGTGACTATCCATCTGGAAAACGGTAATGATATCGTAATTATTGCCAACAATAACTCGGATGAAAACGTATACATTCAATCCGCAAAGATGAACGGCGAAAACTACAACAAGATGTTCTTGAGCCATGAAGACCTGGTAAATGGTTGCACCATTGAATTCGAAATGGGATCTGAACCTTCTACCTGGGGTAGCGGCGAAGATTCTGCACCTACTTCTTTGACAGAAACAGGCAAGATGCCCGCTTCTTTGGCGGATCTTACCAACACCGGAAAGCTTTCCGATACTGTAACCTCTAAGACCAATATGATTACCGCAATTGAAGGTGCTGACAAACTGTTTGACAATAACAGCTTGACATATACCACTATTACCGGCGGGCAGTCTATTGTTCTGACAGGAACCGAAGCTTCCAAGATTGCAATGCTGACCTTGACTTGTAACAAGGCAAGCGAAGCTCCTGCAGGCTATATGCTGGATGTTTCGAACGACGGTGAAAACTGGACTACCCTTGATACCAGAACCAATCTGAAATGGGAATTTGATAACTTTGTCAAGCCCTTCGCCATTCCCGAGGAAAGCCGCGGTGCGTATATGTATTACCGTGTAACGCTGTATGGCGGAACACAGCTTGCAGAAGTTGAGTTTATCGGCGAAAAGGGTAAGATTGAAAATCCCGATGAAATTACCGGTATTACCCTGGACAAGGAAAGTGTAACGTTGGAAGAGGGCGCTAGCGAAACTTTGAAAGTAACAATTACTCCCGAAGGTGCAAATGTTAAACTGATTTGGTCCAGCGATAATGAAACCATCGTAACTGTAGATGAAAACGGTAGTCTGACCGCTGTATCTGCCGGTGAAGCAACCATTACTGTTTCTACCGAGGATGGCAAGTTTAGCGCAACCTGTAAGGTAACCGTAACTGAAAAGGGCTCCGATGTGACTCCCGGCGATAACACGATGTATATTTTGGCAGGTATATTTGTTGCTTTGGTTGGCGTTGCTGCCGTTGTAATCATTAAAAAAAAAGATTACTTGAAATAATTAAAAAGAACAAATAATACTTGATAAAGTATGAAGTTTTTAAAAGGGTACTGTGGTAAGGCGCTGTCATATTTGACAGCTGCCTTGCCGGGTGCTTTAAAAACAAAACAGACATTGCCTTTTTAGGCAATGTCTGTTTTGTTTTAAGAATTGTATTATACTTTTTTGAAAATAATAGCGGTTCTGGCAGGCAAATAGCAGGGGAAACCTATTCTGCCGATGGCGTCTTGCTCTGTTTGATAGATGTAGTTTTTATCGATGCGGTTATGACCGCCAAAGCGTCCCTCATCAGTGGTAAGGATGGCTCTGTAGCGGCCTTCTTCTGCCGGAACAAAGTATCCTTCGTAGGAATTGGAAGGGTTGAAATTGAAGGCAAACAGATAATCACCTTTGGAGTAGATGAGTGTCTTTTCATCCTGCCCAATCCATCTGCTTTCTGTTTTTTTGGCAAGCAGACGCTCTTTTTTCAAAAGCCAAATCATGGCGCTGTCGAAATTGTTGAGTTCGCCGTAACGCAAAAAATTGTTGTCCACCAAATTCCATTGGCGGCGGCAATAATGATAACTCCAACCGTTTCCTTCTCTTGGGAAGTCGATCCACTCCGGATGGCCGAATTCATTACCCATGAAGTTTAAATAACCTTCGCCTGCAAGAGAGGCTGTGAGTAGGCGGATCATTTTGTGCAGTGCGATGCCGCGGTCGATCACGGTGCTTTGCGAGCCTTTGTTCATGCCGGTATACATTTCTGCATCGCACAGGCGGAACATAATGGTTTTGTCGCCAACCAGTGCTTGGTCATGGGACTCTGCATATCCGATATTTTTTTCGTGAGGACGTCTGCCGTTTAACTCATACCAGAGTTTGAACATATCCCAGTTTTCATCGGAAACCTCTTTGAGCGTTTTGATCCACAAATCGGGAACGCCCATAGAAAGACGGAAGTCAAAGCCGATACCGCCGTCGGCGATGGGAATGCACATACCGGGCATGCCCGACATATCTTCGGCTATGGTAAGCGCTTTGGGATTGATGGTATGAATCAGTTCGTTTGCCAACTGTAAGTAGGTAATGGCATCGATATCGGTATTGGAGGAGAAATACATACTGTAATTGGTAAATGCACTGCCCAGACCATGATCAAAGTACAGCATGGAGGTCACGCCGTCAAATCGGAAGCCGTCAAAGTGGAATACATCCATCCAGTATTTCAGGTTGGAAAGCAGGAAATGGATGACCTGTCCCTTGCCGTAATTGAACAGCTTGGTGCCCCAGGCGCTATGATCTCCCTTGGCACCTTCATGGAAGAACTGATATACAGTGCCATCAAATTCGTTCAGTCCTTCTGCGGTGTTTTTGACAGCGTGAGAGTGTACTACATCCAGTAAGACCGCAATGCCCATACTGTGGGCAGTATCGATCAGCTTTTTGAGTTGTTCGGAATTGCCGTAACGGGAGGAGGCGGCAAAGAAATTGGAAACCTGATAGCCAAAGGAGCCGTAATAGGGATGTTCCATGATGGCCATGATCTGAATGGTGTTGTATCCCAGCTTTTTGATGCGAGGCAGTATGTTCAAACGGAATTCATCGTAAGTACCGATATCATATTTATCCTGCGCCATGCCGATGTGACATTCGTAGATAAAAGGGGTACGCGGAATTTTGAATCCCTCGTCGCTCCAAGGGAAGGGGGCAAAGGTGTCCTCAATCTCGGCGCACCAGAGATAGGTAACGGGATCCTGCACTACGCGGGTAGCATACAGCGGGATGCGGCGCAACATTTCGCCGTTATGACATACGATGGCTTGTACCTTTTGTCCCGGTTGTAGGGTGTCGCGCCCCTTGAGGTCTATCTCGAACACGCCGTTTTCCAGCTTTTTCATGGGGTGTCCGGTGAGATTCCAACCGTTAAAATCACCTGTTAAGAACATGGAAGCGGCGGCGGGCGCCCATTCACGGTAGATCCAGCCGTCTTTTGTGCGGTGAAAGCCGAAGTACTGATATCCGTTTGCGAAATCCACAAGGGAGCCGTCATCCCCCAAAAGCTCTTTGCGCTTTTGTCGGTAACTTGCCATGCGCAGCTCAATGTTTTTTTCGAACGCCTGCAGCATGGGGTCGATTTTTAAAATTTTATATGACATAGTGACCTCCCCGTTGATTTGTTATGTTTATAGGTTCATTATACACTACATTTTGTTATTTTGCAACAATATAAACATTTTTTATTTAAAGAATATTCATATATTGCAAAGTAGACAGTGTGCGGTATAATTGTAGTACACGGAAAAGGAAGATTTTGTTGTATGGTGATGCTCATAACAAAAATTTTGGCGATTCTATTATCGGTATTTTCCGTGCTTGAAAATTGGCAGTGGCATTGTAAATGTTTGAATGCCATCTTCTCATAAAAAACTTTAAAAAACTTTTAAAAAAGTGTTGACAAATGGGAAACCATGTGCTATAATAACTCTCGTCGCTGAGATATGCGATGTCGAAACACAAAAATACGCTGGTGTGGCTCAATGGCAGAGCAGCTGATTTGTAATCAGCAGGTTGTTGGTTCGACTCCGATCACCAGCTCCATATGGGGGATTTCCCGAGCGGCCAAAG
>SVRY01000051.1 GCA_015064585.1 Oscillospiraceae bacterium | reverse complement strand
CCCATTACACAACATTTCATCACTGCTTGCCACGCAGGGATTGCAGGTCAGACTGTTTTTAGCAAGCAAGCCAATCACCTTTGCGGCGGCGGCACTTGCCTGAGCTACAGTTTCGGGAATATCCTTCGGACCCTGGCATGCGCCGGAGAGGAACACACCGCTGGTAGGGCTTTCCACAGGACGCAATTTTGCGTGCGCTTCGGTGAAGAAGTCGTTGGTATCCATGCTGGCAGTCAGCATGGTGGCAACCGAGCGGGCGCTGTCGTCGGGCTTGATTGCGGCGGCAAGCACTACCATATCCGCCTCGATCTTCAGCTGTTCGCCGGCAATCAGATCCGATCCCTGCACCACCAGTTTTCCATCCGAACGGGGTGTAACTTTGCCCACCTGACCTTTGATATAATGTACGCCGTAATCTTCCACAGCACGGCGGTAGAATTCATCAAAGTTCTTACCCGGGGTACGAACATCGATATAAAACACATAAACATCGGTGTCGGGATATTTTTCTCTTGTCAGCATAGCATGCTTGGCGGTATACATACAGCAGATCTTGGAGCAGTAGGATTTACCGCGGTTGTCATCGCAACGGGAGCCTACACACTGTACAAACACAATGGTGTGGGGATGGGTCTTGTCGGAGGGACGAAGCAACGTACCGCCGTTGGGACCTGCCGCGTTGGTCAGACGTTCAAATTCCAAAGAAGTAACAACATCAGGGCTCTGAGAATATGCATATTCATCGTATTTTTCAAGCGAAATAGGATCAAAACCGGTTGCGGCAACGATTGCGCCGTACTTTTCTTCCAAAATGGTATCCTGTTGCTTATAGTCAATGGCGCCTACGGTACAAACCTTGGCACACACACCGCATTTACCTGTTTTCAGCATGGTGCAATAATCAGCATCAATGGTGGCAACCTTCGGTACTGCCTGTGCAAAGGGGATGTAAATAGCGCGGCGGTTGTCCAGTCCCAGATTAAATTCATTGGGAACCTTCTTTTGAGGACATTTTTCGGTACATGCACCGCAACCGGTACATTTCAGTTCGTCCACAAATCTTGCCTTGCGGCGGATACTGACAGTAAAGTTACCCACAAAACCCGACACTTTTTCCACTTCGCTGTAGGACAGGATGCGGATCTTATCATTCTGCGCACAGTCAACCATTTTAGGAGTCAGGATACAAGCGGCGCAGTCAAGAGTCGGGAAAGTTTTATCAATTTGGGTCATTTTACCGCCAATAGTGGGTTTCTTTTCAACAATGTCTACTTCAAAACCTGCCTCAGCAATATCAAGCGCTGTCTGAATACCGGCAATACCGCCTCCGATAACAAGGGCACGCTTGGTAACCGGAACCTGACCCGCCGTCAGCGGAGCATTTAAATGCACCTTGGCAATGGCGGCTTTACCCAAAATAATTGCCTTGGCGGTGGCGCTGAAAATATCTTTATGAATCCAAGAGCACTGCTCACGGATATTTGCAATTTCAACCATATAAGGGTTGAGTCCCGCAGAAGCTGCCGCTTTGCGGAAAGTAGCTTCGTGCATCCGAGGAGAGCAAGAACATACAACAATACCACCGAGATTGTGTTCTTTGATGGCATCCTTAATAAGATTCTGACCTGCTTCGGAGCACATATATTGATAATCTGTGGAACAAACAACGCCGGGCTCATTGGTAAGCGCCTCGGCAACTGCGTGACAGTTTACCGTCGCCGCAATGTTTGTACCGCAGTGGCATACGAATACACCAATTCTCTGCATGTTATCCTCCAATATATGTATCGGTTTTTATTCTGAGGTGATTACTTACTGTATTTGCGGAACGCACTGACAATTGCCTGCTGAGGCAATTCATCATTGAGCATCGCGGGCACCGCGTCGGGAGTTAGGTGATTCATTCCCTGCTTGCGGATCTGCAAGAGACGAACGGCCTCAACAACCTTGGCGGGTTCTACGCCGCGGGGGCAACGCTCTATACACGCCATGCAGGAAAGACATTTGTATACCGAAGAAGAGTTGGCTAACTTCTCCACATCTCCCTTTTCCACCATGTACACAAACTGGTGGGGATGATACTCCATTTCATCATAAGCAGGACATGTGGCTGAGCACTTGCCGCATTTCATGCATTTGCGCAGGTTCACACCTGTCATGCGCTCAACTTCTTTTACTACGTTATTTTTTGTGTTCATTTCGTCCCCTCCTTACTTCACGCCGAGTGCTTCTGCCAGCAGTTCGGTGAAATAGCAAACCGGAAGCGAACCTTCGCCCTGGTTGTGGGTCAGATTGTAAAGACAGAGCGGGCAGGCAGTCACCAAAAGATCTGCTCCCATATCTGCGGCATTGGCAAGAACACTGTTGCCTCTCTTTTTCGCAAATGCGGGATCTTCCATGGTCACGTAACCGCCGCAACATTCATTGCGTTCTGCGTAAATAACAGGGGTAGCACCGATGGCGCGGATGAAATCCTCAAGTATCTTGGGATTTTCGGGGTCATCCATCTGCATTACCTTGCCGGGACGCAGGAGCAGGCATCCGTAGTAGCCGCCTATCTTACGTCCGGTCAAGGGATTTTTCACGCGGCGGGCAAGCTCGTCCCAACCGATACGGTCACGCAGTACTTCAAGCAAATGCAAAACCGTTGTCTCACCGGTATAGGGAACCTCGGGAGCCATATAGTTGTTTACCTTCATCTGCATTTCGGCATCATTGGCGATGTCGCTGTTCACTTGCTTTAAAACATTGTGGCAAGCGGAGCAAAGGGTAACCAGTTCTCTGCCCGCATCACGGGACGCCATCAAAGCACGAACCGATGACAGCTTGCTTGCAATCTCGTCCTTAGCGCTGATATACACGCCGCCGCAGCACTGCCACTCGGGAATTTCTTCTAAGGTAATTCCCAGCGCCTCCATGGAACGGCGGGCATATTCGTCCAGTGCTACCGCTTTGGTCTTCAGGGTACAACCCGGATAGTAGCTGAATGTCATATGTATCATTTCCTTTCGATCAGATCATCTGTTCCGGATGAAAAACCTCATCAAAGCGTTCCGCAGTGAGAAATCCAAGTGCAACACACGCTTCTTTGAGAGAAATATTTTCTTTATATGCCTTCTTGGCAGTCTTAGCCGCATTTTCATAACCGATATAGGGGTTCAGCGCGGTAACCAGCATGAGAGAATTGTGCAGATTGCTAGCCATCTTTTCGCGGTTTGCCTTGATGCCAACCACGCAACGGTCATGGAAAGAGTTCATGCTCTCAGCTAACAGGCGTGCAGACTGCAGGAAGTTGTAAATGCACACAGGCATAAATACATTCAATTCAAAATTACCTTGGCTTGCCGCCATACCAATGGTAACATCGTTACCCATAACCTGTACAGCAACCATAGTAATGGCTTCACACTGGGTAGGATTGACTTTACCGGGCATAATGGAAGAACCGGGCTCGTTTTCGGGAATGAAAATCTCTCCAAGACCTACTCTGGGACCGGAAGCCAGCCAACGAACATCGTTTGCGATCTTCATAAGGTCTGCAGCCAGTGCCTTGAGCGCGCCGTGGGCAAATACCAACTCGTCCTTAGAAGTAAGTGCATGGAATTTGTTTTCGGCTGTAACAAAGGGTCTGCCGGTAATTTCGGCAACCTTTTCGGCAACCTTTACATCAAAGCCCTTGGGCGTATTCAACCCGGTACCAACGGCAGTGCCGCCCAGAGCCAGCTGATACAGCTGAGGCAGAGCCAACAAGATCATTTCCTTATCCTTTTGGAGAGAAGATCTCCAACCGCTGATTTCCTGGCTGAAGGAAACAGGAGTAGCATCCTGCAGGTGGGTTCTGCCGCTCTTTACAATGCCTTCGTTTTCCTTTTCCAAACGAATCAGCGTTTCTACCATTCGGTCAATGGCGGGAATAAGCTTGTCTTCAATGGCAATCACTGCAGCAATGTGCATGGCAGTTGGGAACGTGTCATTGGAAGATTGGCTCATATTAATATCATCATTGGGGTGAAGCAGTTTTTTGCCTGCGATCTCATTGCCGCGGTTTGCCACTACTTCGTTGGCATTCATGTTAGACTGGGTGCCGCTACCGGTTTGCCATACTACCAGAGGAAAATGCGCATTGAGCTTACCGGTGATCACTTCATCACAAGCGGCAGAAATGGCAGAAAGCTTCTCGGCAGTCATCTTTTCAGGCTTCAGTTCGGCATTTGCCATGGCGGCTGCCTTTTTCAGAATACCGAAAGCGTGCGTGATCTCACGGGGCATGGTCTCAAGACCTACGCCGATGGGAAAGTTTTCGCAGCTGCGCTGTGTCTGCGCCGCCCAATACTTGTCGGAAGGAACCAGTACTTCACCCATCGAATCGTGTTCAGTACGAAAATCCATTTTTTCCCCTCTCATTAAATGCCCAAATCATTAATTACACCGCGCAGGCTTACCGCGCTCTTGTGCAATTTTGCAATTTCATCATCGGTCAAAGGGAGAACCAGTTTGCCGGCCAAACCGTCTTTACCAATAATAGACAAAGTGGACAGACATACATTGTTGATGCCGTATTCGCCATGCATCAAGGAAGATACAGTCATTGTGGTATCAGCACCGGTGAACAAGCATTTGCAGATGTGACACACCGAAAGAGATACCGCATAGAAGGTTGCGCCCTTTGCCGCAATTACGCTGCCTCCCGATTTTTTAACAAAGGTCTCCACTTCTTCATGATCAATGGGGCCGTGTTTTCCGTTCAGATATGTGTAATAGCTGTCAATCGGAATATTGGAAATGTTGGCGATGGACCACGGAACAAAAGAGGTGTCGCCGTGCTCACCAAATACATATGCGTGTACATTTTGCTGATTGATATTGTAATGCTCCGACAAATGTTCACGCAGTCTGGCGGTATCCAGAATGGTACCGGAGCCGATAATGTGATTCTCGGGCAGACCGGAATATTTATGGAATACATATGTCAAGATATCAACGGGATTGGAAACGATGATATAGATGGCATCAGGTGCATATTTGGTAATCTGAGGAATGATGGAACGGGTGATTTCCACATTGGTTTTTGCCAGATCCAAACGGGACTGTCCGGGCTTTCTGGCAACGCCGGAGGTCAAAATAACAATGTTAGAACCTACAGCATCTTCATATGTGCCCGCATGGATAGATATGGAACTGCAAAAAGGCAGGCCTTGGCGAATATCCATTGCTTCGCCTTCCGCCTTGGCATTGTTAACATCGATAAGTACGATTTCGGATACGATGCCATATACGGCAAGGGTGTATGCAATTGTGGAACCAACGCTGCCGGTCCCAATGATTGTGATTTTATTCATAGCTGAATACCATCCTTTACTGATATGAAATCCCGATATGTGCACGGGAGATTGACATTTTTTTGACAATGTATGCCAATAGATATACATTCTCATTTTCGTGAATAGTATAACATAAATCACCGCCGTTGTAAAGTGCTTTTTTCAGATTTTGTCATATTTCATCAAAAAGCACGTACCAACAGCGGTGATTCCTTGATTTTTTGTTATTTTTTTGTCAATTTATTTTTCGGAGTCCTGCATTCCTACCACAGCATCCACAGGAAGTGCGAAAGCAATGCCCTGCCCTTTGGTATCCAGCCCAACTGTTTTGTAAAGAGAGTGCAAAATTGCATCTCTTTTCTTCTTAGGAACAAGGATCATAACTATTTCTTTTTCGGGATGCACCGTAATACCGAAAAACTTTTCCGCATCCTTTGTGGCGGTTCCTCTGGCGTTGATCACAGTTCCGCCGCCGGCCCCCGCCTTTCTTGCCGCCTCCATTACAGTTTCACTATATCCGGAATTGACAATACATACGATACATTCATGTGTAAATTCCATACTAGTCCTCCTTTGTCATGCGGTTATCTGCTAAAAACTGATAACTTGCCACTCCGATGATTCCGGAAAACGGAATCGTGTAGGCAACGCCCTTTCCGTTTCGTACCGATGCAAATTTATCTTCCAATGCCGATAGAATTTCTTTGGATCTGTCTTCCCGAATATAACTGAAAATCACAGCTTTCTCTTTATCGGGAAGTCCCAAATATCTTGCCTTTTTGGAAAGTGCAGTACCCATACCCATCATGGTACATTGCATATTAACTTCATATTGATGTAAAAAATCAATGTAAAACTCCGCTTTATTGCGGTTAACCACCGTTACCAAAAGCTTCAGTGCCGCAATATCCTTATGGGGATTACTCTCAACCTCTTTACTTTTTAAAAACCGCGGTGAGCGTTTGCGTCTGCCTACGGAAAGAGGCTGCTTTTCATTATTCTTGTTTTCCATACTGACCGCCTTTACATAAACCGAATAATCTGTCCATCATCCTTTTGCAAAATACGACGCATTGCCGCCTTAGCACGCATCCTTCTGGTAACGATCGCGCGAAAGCCCAGCGTCTGAATTGTGATAAGCGGTGTCATTGCCACCATTGCAACAATACCAAATCCATCACTTAAGATCTTTCCTTCTCCCTGCAATACCATGCAAGCACCAATCGCCATGGGTAAAATGAAACCGGAAGTCAAAGGGCCGCTTGCCACTCCGCCCGAGTCAAATGCAATCGCCGTATATATCTTGGGAACAAAAAAAGACAGTCCCAAAGAAATAAAGTAACCTGGAATCAAATAATAAAGAATCGAGAAATCATATACAATTCTAAGCATGGAAAGCAGAATCGAAATACCAACGCCCAAGGAAAGTGCCGTCATCATTGACTTGCGAGTGACCGTACCGCCGGTAACTTCTTCCACCTGTCGGTTCAGCACATGCACCGCAGGCTCTGCCAATACAACCACCATGCCGATCAAAAAACCGAACAGTAACAAAAGCCATTTATTTCCGTTCGCCAACTCTGTACCGATACGATAGCCAATGGGCATAAATCCAATGGTAACCGAAACAAGAAAAATAACCAGTCCTAAAAACGTGTATACAATACCCACAGCAATACGCACCAAACGACGCCAAGGCAATTTCAAAAAGATCAGCTGCAGCACCGCAAAAATCAAAATAATCATGCCAAGAGCATTGGCAACCTCTTCCATGGTATGCAAAATAGTAGGAAAGAAATTCTCACCCAAACCCTCCTCGATCGAGTAACCGGGGACTTTATACTGAATTTCCCCGGTGAGTGAAATTCCCAGCGCCATTACTGCCAAAATCGGTCCTACCGAACACAGCGCAATGGAACCGAAACTGTTTTCAGCAGAATCCTTCCCACCCAGCGTGGACGCAATACCTACACCCAATGCCATAATAAAAGGAACAGTAATCGGCCCTGTGGTCACACCGCCCGAATCATATGCCAGTGCCAAAAAATCCGCATTGCCGTTAATAACCACAAGGGATGCCAACGCAAAGAGCATCATGTAGAAAAACATCAACATCCGGGAAAGGTTTTGACGGAATACCATTTTCAGTACCGAAAAGAGAAGGAAGATACCAACACCAATACCCACCGCCCATATCAAAACAGTACCGTTCATGGCATCCTTAACCTGTGTTGCCAATACTGAAAGGTCAGGCTCAGCAACCGTAATGATCACGCCCATGATAAATGACACCGAAAGGAGTATTCTCATTTTTCGGTTACGCGTTAACCCCGATCCCACCTGTTCTCCCATGGGAGTCATGGCAAGATCAGCCCCCATATTAAAAAGACCGATCCCCAAGATCAAGAATAAAGCTGATACGGAAAACACAACAAGCTCTCTTTGCGTAAAATCCACAAGCGGCGTTAAATTCAACAATACCACAATCAATGCCACCGGAAGAACAGAAACCAGCGCCTCCCGTATTTTAGACCATAAAATCCTAGCCAAAACTACACTCCTTTTGCAAGTTTATTTCCTATTATATATTATACAATCCGTCTTGGCATTAGTCAATGATATTACTAACAAAAAATAAAAGAAGTGCCGTACATTTCCGTACAACACTTCTAATACTATCATTTTTTATTTACTGTTTTTTCTTCTTGAGAAGAATAGCCGCACCCGCGATAACAATCACAGCCGCCACAGCTGCCACCGCAATAATAATCGTAGTGGTATTTCCGCCCTTCTCTGCCTTGGTATCGTCATTCGTATCAGGGGTATCGGGAGTGTCGGGCGTTGAGGTGGTGGGTTCTTCCTTGAACTCTTCCACAACCACTTCGATCTCGCCGCCGATATAACCAGGCACAGAAACCTTGCCCGACTTAGCATCGGCAATTTCCACCTTAGTGCCGCCCACTGTCATAGAAGTAACGCCAAAACCTTCTGCCGCAGTGAAAGTAAAAGAAAGCGTGCTGCCTCTGACTACGGAATCGGGGCCTTCAAATGTTACATTTTCCACCGTGGGATACTCTACAGCAGAACTTGCAAACTTGGTAAATACCCAAGGCATCAGATCAGCAGTACTGTAAGCCGCAGTCCATGCGTCATGCGCTGTGCTCTTGAATTCGGTATACTGAATGCCGCCCGCATCTTTGAGGAGCTCATATGCCTTCTTGGTGCCTGCACTGGAAACAATGGTATCGCCATCATTGTGGAAAGTCCAAATCGGGAAACCCTGCAACACATCCAAATAGGTTTCGTCCACACCGCCGCAAACCGGGAATGCTGCCGCAAACTTATCGGGATTACGGCTGATAATATCCCATGTACCAAAACCACCCATGGACATACCGGTTACATACAGTCTGCTTTGGTCGACGGAATAGTCGGCAATGACTTTGTCGAGCAGTTCTTCAGCCGCAACCATATAAGGGCTGACCGGAGTATTCATGGTATTGTGGTCATAAACGCCGGGGCCCCAATCAGAAAGAACCCACTGACTGTCACCGGGACACTGAGGGGCTAAAATAATGCAGGGAAATCTCTTCAGTTCGGTTTCGGTCAGCAGTCTTTGCATAACAGAACCGGCAGAGATCTGCGCATTGTTATCGGTTCCGCGTTCGCCCGCACCGTGGAAGAAGAGAACCAAGGGATAGCTCTTATTCGGGTCATAATCATCCGGAACATACAGACGGTAAGGAAGAGACTTATTATTGGAAGCCTTGTATACTTCTTTTACACTGTTTTCGGAATTATCAAATATTTGTTTTACCTGTGCGCCGGAGAGGATCTTTACCGACTCGTCAGCATAGACACCCATGGGCAGGATCAGTGCAAACAGCATTGCTGTTGCTAAAAGGAACAGAATTATGCGTTTCATGTAATTGCCACCTTTCATAGTTTGTTTATAGTAATAGAATACCATACTTTCTCTGCCTTGTCAAGCAGAAAACCTGAAATGCTTCCCATTTGCATCTGCCCTCGCCTTTCGCATCGTACGCTTTGGGTACATTTGGCACAGAAAAAGCCTTGGCTCCTTTCAGACCGAAGACAAACATCTTAAAATCCTACAAACTTTTGAAAAGAATGAGTTTCTTTTTTTAGGATTGATCTGTCTGCCGTCTGAAAGGAGCCAAGGCTCCTTTTTCTATTATTTTTTTCCGTTACATCCGCAATCAAATGCGGGATTGTACAAATAGAAGTTCTTTTTATCCTCAAAGGAATCCTGTGCAATGCCAAGGCATTCGGCAAAGCGCTGATAGTGTACCACTTCCCGTTCGCGCAAAAACTTGATGGGATCCCTGACATCGGGATCATCGGTCAAACGCAAAATGTTATCATAGGTCACTCTTGCCTTTTGTTCTGCTGCCAGATCTTCATGCAGATCGGCAAACACATCCCCTTTTACGCCGATATAAGCGGCGGTAAACGGTACGCCTGCTGCTGAAACCGGATAGATACCCGCAGTATGATCCACAAAATAGGTATCAAATCCCGATGCTTTGATCTCTTCAGGAGTCAAACATCTTGTCAGCTGATACAAAATAGACGATATCATCTCCACGTGCGCCAATTCTTCTGTACCCACGTCTGTAAGCATTCCCACTATACGGCGATCAGGCATGGAAAAACGCTGAGAGAGATATCGTGTGGAAGCTGCCAGCTCCCCATCCGGTCCACCGAGCTGTTTTTAGTGATGATTACAGGGAAGTCCCATTTTTCGAGACTTCCCTTCATATTTATTATATAAGGGTAATATTATACCTCCCCCTTCACTACCATCACCGAATACCCTTTATTCTTCAGCTCAGCTGCCATTTTATCGGCATTGGCTTTCACAGAGTACGCGCCGACTTGCACGCGGTAGATTGTTGTTTGGGAAGGTTCCTTTGAGTCTTCCGGTGCCGCATCGGAAAATGTGCTGCGGGGTTCGCAAGCTTGTCCGTACCAAAAAGACTTGGTAGTCCTGGTATCAACATGGACGAAATAGCCGTCCTTTGCGGTTTCGTAAAGACCGATACCGAGAATGCCGAGGCTTTCGGCGTACTGAGCGACTTCCTTCGGCGCAATACCCTTAACCACAATATCCGCTGCTTCTCCCTTCATGTGACGGGAATTGGTACTTCCGCCCACGTTCTTATTATGGGTTTTGCAGCGATAGGCACTGTTGATGGCAATCGGAACAGCAAAGTGATCGCGGATCTTCTGCAGGTATTCAACCAGTTTCTCGTCGACCTTAATCTCACTACAGTACTTACCGCATTTGCATTTGAATTCCGAAACTTTGAAATTCTTTGAAAAATAACTTGTGTCTGTTTTCAAATATGTTTTAATTGCCATTTTTAATTCTCCTTATTGTTTATTGTTTTATTGTTTTATTGTTTTTTCTCATGTTGTGTACCGAAATAGAACGCGATAACTGACGTTACGATGGTCATGACTAAATCAGAAGAAATGGACCCTTTTAATGCAAGGGTTGCAAATACGCTGACTATGACCAATGTCACAATTGTTTTAACTTTAAACAAATTTGCCAGGTTTTCAAATAGTTTTTGCATGATATCCTCCTATTTATGAGCTTGCTGATTTAAATACTTATCCAGCTTGTCCTTGGCAAGGGGAACGGTATGATTCGCCCCCAATTGCTGCAGTCCGTCCAGGCAAGCAGATAACGCATAGCAGATCAGCGTATTTTCCTCTCGTACCCGTTTCAAATCTTCTTCGTGGTGCTTTCTCAGTTCTTCAATGGAAATATCCTGCTTCTGCTGCTTTAAATACCAATTATAGATTTTAAGGGCAACTCCGCCGATAAACAGAAAGGCGGAGAGGAAAGCGCCGAAGGTGATAATTGTTTGCAATGTAATAACCATCGGAACTACCTACACAATCTCCTCATTGACCGTCACAATGGAAGCGTCGGTGATGCCGCCTTTATTGGTACAGAAACGCATAAATGTGGTTGCGGAAAGGTTAACGGTTGTTGCTCCTTCTGCCAAAGGTGTATAACTAGCAGGGATCGTCAGTTGTGAGAGATTTCCATTTGCATCATATACAGCTCCAAACTGCGTTTTCATACCAGCCTTACCGTCTCTATCTTCTTGACCAAGTTCAGTCGATGTAACACTTCGCTGTGCAATATGGTTGTTTGACGCATCATAAAAAGATATGCGCTTGTTACTAGTTCCCGCCAAAGTAAGACCTTCTATGTTGGCAAAACGTATTGTGTCACCCACTTTACACGAAATGAATCCCGTTGTAGTGTGGTTGTTTTCGTTCGATGTAGTACCGCTTGACGATAAGCGTACTCCATCCGTCCACCCTGCTGTTTTCAACACATTTGTATATGCAGGTGCTTGTTCTACCGCCACCGCAGTAATCACAATATCCCCTGTCACCGATGTGATGCTGATTGTCGAACCGCTAACGGCTGTGGATGTAATATCCGTGCCGCCCATTGTGACCTTCACAGAGGAAAGGTCATAGCCGCTATTTGCCGTAATGGTAGCAGAATATGCCGTACCGTACACCACGCTTGACAGCGTATTACTGTTTTGACAGTATGTCAGATTGTTTGTGACCTTTTTCAAGCCCGCCCCTGCGGCGTAACTGATAGTACGGTCGGGACCCACACCAAATGCGTGGGAATAAATAACCTTATTCTCACGGTCAATGGTATTGATGCAGAAGGATGTACCATCTTCCGTATTGGGTGTTTTAGTCCAATCTTTGGGTTCTCCGTTTTCATCAAATTCTCCAAGGTGTTTCATACCATCTACTCTAGCGTGTTCGTTCTCTCGACCGCAGTTAATGCAAGGGGTGCAGATGCGCAGAAGCCAAGGGTCAACAGAAGCAGAGTAACTCATATATCCGTATCCATAGTTGTGACTGTGTCCGCAGAAATTGCAAATGATTTCTGCTTTGTCACCCTGCGTAAAATCATAAGTCACAGTATGCGAAGTGTTGGAAGTATAGGTGATAGTACCGCTTTCGCCGTTTTTATATGCTTCCACGATGGCAAGCGCCCTGCCGATCTTGTCATCCCCGCCGTACATCAGCGGATGATGCGAACAAATGATAATGCCCCACTCAGAAATATTGGCTTTATCGGAAAGATCAAGGGCTGTGCTTGCCAGCCATTGCAGCTGTTCTGCCCCCACAAATTCACTGTCTGCCTTGACAGAGGTACTGCTTTGAGGCTTTTCGGTGAGGGTATCGGCAGTATTCAGTACGATCACACGGATCTTTGGAACAGCAAAGTCCATGTAGCCGTAGCACTTGCCGTCGGGATGGATCAGTCCTTTGCTGTTAGCCCCGATGTAAGCGTAGATCTCGCTCTCGGTCATGCTCCGCTCACGGTTTATACCGTAGTTGATCTCATGGTTGCCGGCAGTCCAGGCAGAAGGTAAGCCGCCAAAGCCCACCGAAAGACGGTCAATTGTACCGTTCCAATCGTTGTAAACCTGCTGTACGGTATACGCACCGTCAGATGCGGTTAGATCCCCCAGCACAAAGGCGGCATGGATCGGTAAGATATTTCTAAGAAAGGCTAACCCCTGTCCTGCCATTTCTGCCGATGCAATGGTATTTTTACCGTTTGCCGATGTGCTGTGCATGGCTATGTGGGTGTCGCTCATGGTAGCAAAGGTCAGCGTTTTGGCACTTTGTACGCTTTTAACGGCATTTGCCACGGTTTGCGCTTCGGTCTTTACATAATCGGGAACATCGTCAATCGGCTTGATGCTCTCACCGCCTGCCCCCTCTGCCGCCAACGTTGCCATTTGTGCAAGGGTGAGCTTATCGGTGATCTTTCGGGCAGTGCGAAAACCGTTTGCGATTGCCGCAATGTCACTTTCGTTTACTGCATACACATTTCCCATTAAAAACTCACCTCGCTTGCATTTGGCAGTGCCGCCAATACGGCATTGACCATTTCTGTTTTATCGGCATTTGTGAAATAATCGGTGCCTTTGACGGGCGTTTTGCCGTCAGCTCCCTTGGCACCCTGAGGACCCTGCAAACCGGTGTCTCCTTTGTCTCCTTTGTCTCCCTTTTCGCCGGGTTCGCCCTGTATACCTTGGATTCCTTGTATACCTTGATCCCCTTTTTCGCCTTGGGGACCCTGCACACCCGTGTCGCCTTTGTCTCCTTTGTCGCCCTTTTCGCCGGGTTCG
>SVRY01000050.1 GCA_015064585.1 Oscillospiraceae bacterium | reverse complement strand
GGACCCGAACCCGAGCCCGAACCCGAGCTCGGGCTCGGGCTCGGGTTCGGGCTCGGGCTCGGGCTCGGGTTCGGGCTCGGGTTCGGGTCCCGGCTCGGGTTCGGGCTCGGGTTCGGGTTCGGGCTCGGGTTCGGGCTCGGGCTTTAAGGGCATATCTCCCACCGCTGTATCGAACGGTGTTTCATTGGTATTCCCTTCTTGTTGGATTTTTTCCGGTAACAGCTGCGCTTGTCCTGCCATCACTTCCACCGATTCCTGTATATCGGATGTATCCCCTTTTTGATCACCCGTAATACCTTGTACGGTATCACCGCGCGGCATTACCGAAACCCAATATACCAAAATCAACAACATAAAACAGCCCCAAATTTCTTTTCTCATCTTTTGTTTCTCCTTTCCCGCAGTCATCTGCTGTTCCATTGTATGTAAGTTTCTATGCAGATATGACTTGACAGAATATATCTTCCATGTTAAAATTAAGTAAGTTCTTTCAAAAAGATTCTTCCCCGTTTTCATAAAAATTTTCACTGATATTCATACAATTTTCACAAATAACGGTTACAATAGAAACGTAGTGGAAAAACATCCAATGCAAAAGGTCCCGAAGGAACAAACCGCAATATTGAAATTTCGCCGCCTATGCGGAATTGCCATTTATTTTTTGCCGCCTATGCGGCTTGGAGGTCAACATTATGAACGAAAACGAAAACCGCGAACAGGCTTCTTCCGCTTCGCAACAACCTGTCGAACCCAGCCCTATGCAGCCTGAAGCCGGCACTGCGCCCGCCGTATCTGAAACTGTAAATCATAATACCAAGCCAACCCCCGGTGCACCGACTGACAATTCTTTTATCTCACCCGCACCTGCACAGACTTCTCCATTATCTCAAGATATACAGATTCCTCAGCCCGCGGCAACTATCCCCCCTTCCCCTGTTCCCACCGCCCCCCCGTCCGCAAAATCAAGTTCTTCTGTTTTAGCGCCCATCCTGATCTGCTTAACAGTGGCACTGGCGGCATTCTGTGCTATTCTGTGCGTGATCCTGTTGTCCGGCGGCAAAGCGGCAACCGCTGTCATATATGAAAATGGCAATTGGGTAAACGAAGGTGAATTGGTTTCCGATGAAGCCATTGTCAACACCGTAGCCAAAACCTCCCCTTCTGTGGTTGCGATCACAACCGAAAGTGTATCTTACAATGCGCTGCTTGGCAATTTTGTTTCGGAAGGTGCAGGCAGCGGCGTAATCTGTACCGCTGACGGATACATCATCACCAACCACCATGTGATCCAAGGCGCGGACAATATCCGCGTGACACTGGAAAACGGAGACACCCATGAAGCCGAGCTGATCGGTTCGGACGCGCAAACCGACCTTGCCGTCATTAAAATCAACGCCGACGGTCTTGTCCCCGCAGTATATGCAAACGCAGACTCTCTTTCGGTGGGTCAGACTGTCATCGCCATCGGTAATCCCCTCGGCACCCTTTCCAATACAGTCACAAGCGGCGTGGTTTCCGCCCTTGCCAGACAAATCAATATCGGCGGCACCACCATGACGCTTTTACAGCACAACGCATCTGTCAGCCCCGGAAACTCCGGCGGCGGACTGTTCAACTTAAACGGCGAGCTGGTAGGCATTGTCAATGCAAAATCTTCGGGAGAAGGTGTGGAGGGCGTAGGATTTGCCATTCCCGTAGATACCTTCCGCAGTGTGGTACAGGCGCTGATCGAAAGCGGTTATGTCACCGGCAGACCGCAACTGGGTATTACCGCATATGAAGTACTGAGCAATCAAAGTCTGTATTCGCTGCCCGAAGAGATACGCACATGTGTGATCGGCATCAATGCATTCGGCGTATACATTGGCAACGACAGCGCAGTTACCTATGCCAAAAACAGCCAGAAATTGCAGCCCGGCGACTATATCGCTTCCATTGACGATCAGCTTATCCAGGAATTTTCCGATATTGCCGCTTCGCTCTCCGACAAAAAAACAGGTGACACAGTGCAAATGACCGTTTACCGTTATAACCAAGAAAGCAAAAAAACGCTTCAGGTGCACGTCAGTATCATTCTTGGCGAACGCACACAATAAACCCATCAAAAAAGCAGGCCGCGCCTGTAAGGAGAATTTCCCCATGCGGTCTGCTTATTCTTTCTTCCTCCCAAACTTCTAAACCGTTAAACACAACTAAACTGCTAGGAGTACATTATGGCAAAACTATTAATCGTGGATGATGAAGTCAACATTCGCAATCTCATCGTAAAATATGCAAAATACGAAAATTATAAGACAATGGAAGCAGGCGATGGAATGCACGCCGTTATGATGTGCAAAGACAATGAGCCCGACCTTGTAATCATGGATATCATGATGCCCGAAATGGATGGATTCACCGCCAGCCGAGAGATTAAAAAATTCTCCGATGTCCCCATTATTTTGCTTTCTGCCAGAGGAGAGGAATATGACCGCATCAATGGATTTGAAATCGGCGTGGACGATTATGTGATCAAGCCCTTTTCTCCTAAGGAATTGATGCTCAGGATCGCTGCCATTCTGCGCCGTGTGGAAAGTTCCAAAAACGCCCCCTCAGACAAAAACACTGTATTCACACTGGATCAGTTAGAAGTCAACTTCATTTCCCGTATCGTCAAAATTGAGGGAAAGCGTATCGATATGTCCCCCAAAGAATATGATCTGTTCTTCTACATGATTCGAAATGCCAACATTGCCTTAACCCGTGAAAAACTAATTTGTGATGTTTGGGGATGCGATTTCTACGGAGACGACCGCACATTGGATACCCATATTAAGCTTCTTCGGCGCAGTCTTGGAGATTACGGAAAATATATCGTGACACTTAGAGGAGTGGGATACCGTTTTGAAACATCCATCCAATAAATTCGAACAAAAAAGCAACCTCAAAAGCGATAAGCTGTCCATCAAGTGGAAGATCGTCATTGCAATGTTCTTGTTCACTGCCATTATTATTTTGATCCTGTGGCTCTTCCAAGTGGTCTTTCTGGAAAATATCTATGAACATATTAAGTATCGGCAATTAGAACAAACCACGATAGGACTGCTCAAAAGCACCGATATCTCTGAGCTGGAAAAACGCGCTGAGCAAAATGCCAACCGCTATGAGCTTTGCATTTTAATATATGACATGACCGATAATGAGGTGATGATCACAAAGGACAATTTGAAAAACTGTTGGGTGCACCGCTATCTGCTCATTGAAAGACCCGATGACCGGTATTGGATCAACACCAATCTGATCAAACGCTATTACAATGAATCCAAAGAAGCGGGCGGCAAAGCGTACATCATCAATCAAGTGCGTTTTCAAGATGATTTCGCCAATCACACCCCTCCCATACCCTCGGAATATACGGAATCAGAAGCCACAAATGTTATGATGGTATTGACCACAAAGGACACCGACGGTCATGAAATCGTAATGCTTGTAAACTCTATTCTCAAGCCGGTGAATGCCACTGTCACAACGCTAAATTCCATGCTTCTCATCATTTCCATTCTGATCCTTTTCATCGCACTGCTCATGGGCATCGGTATTTCCCATAATATTTCAAAACCCATTTCCCAAATCACCTCGGGAGCAAAAAAACTGGCAAAAGGAAACTATGATGTAACCTTTGAAAGCAATGCATATCGAGAAATCGAAGAATTGGCAAACACCATGAACTATGCCGCCAGCGAGCTTTCCAAGGTTGACCAGCTAAAGAACGATCTGATCTCCAACATTTCTCATGACCTGCGCACTCCGCTGACTCTCATCTCGGGTTATGCGGAAATGATGCGCGACCTGCCGGATGAGATCACTCCCGAAAATCTGCAAATCATTATCGACGAAGCAGATCGCATGAAAAATTTGGTCAACGATGTACTGGATATATCTAAGATCCAATCAGGAACCAACCAATTTGAAATGCAGTCCTTCCCTTTGACCAACTGCATTGAAAGCGAACTCACCCGATACAACAAACTGCATGATAAAGACGGATACAGCATTCAGTTTCAATATCAAGAAATGGTCACCGTCAACGGTGACTGCAGCTGTATTATGCGTGTGGTGTACAATTTGGTAAACAATGCTGTAACCCATGCAGGAGCCGATAAACAAGTGCTGGTGGTACAGGAAGTCGATAAAAAAAGCCAAAAGGTACGCATTTCGATCATCGATCATGGCGACGGTATTGATGCAGACAAATTGGATCTGATCTGGGAACGCTATTATAAAGTCGACCAAACTCACAAGCGTGCACAGATCGGCACAGGGCTTGGACTTTCAATCGTAAAAAATATCATCAAAGCGCATAACGGAACCTACGGCGTAACCAGCACAAAGGGAGAAGGCAGTACCTTCTATTTTGAGCTGGACTATATATCCGTAGAACCTATCTGATAAAAGGAGGTATTCCATGAAAAAACGTATTTTCACCCTTTTTCTCGCCCTAACACTGCTTTACAGCATGGTTTCCTGCGGCAAAAAAGCCAAAGATGAACCCAAAGATGAATCTGCTTTCCTCTCGCCTTCCTTAAATGATTCCCAAATCGAAAAGGAAGAAAACAGCACCGCAGGCTCCAAAGAGGATACCAATTCATCCGACTCCAAAGAAGACAATATGACTCCCGACGATCAAAATACCACCTATGATCCCGACAGCTGGGTCAATCCCGGTTCGCTCACTTCTCCCTACGCCATCGTAAATGCTGCGGCAAAAGCCTCTCCCTCAGTGGTCGCCATCACCACCGAAACGGTTTCTTATAACGGCTTTTACGGAAACTACGTTTCGGAAGGTGCGGGTAGCGGCGTGATCTACACAAGCGACGGATATATCATCACCAATAACCACGTCATAGAAGGAGCAGATACCGTGCGTGTCACGCTGATCAATGGAGATACCTATGATGCAACGATCATTGGTGCCGACATCGTGACCGATATTGCCGTTCTGAAAATCGAGGCAAGCGGACTGGAGGCAGCAAATCCCGCACAAGAAGAACTGCTTGTGGGTCAGCCTGTCATTGCCATCGGCAATCCCATGGGCAGCCTTTCGGGAACTGTCACCTCGGGTATTGTATCCGCTCTATCCCGTACCATTTCGGTGGAGGGCATTGCCATGGAACTGCTCCAGTTCGATGCCGCCGTCAGCCCGGGCAATTCGGGTGGAGGTCTGTTTGATATAAACGGAAATCTGGTGGCAGTAGTCAATGCCAAATCATCGGGAGACGGCGTGGAAGGAATCAGCTTTGCCATTCCCGCCGCTCGTGCGCTGGAGATTACCGAACAGTTCATCAAACAGGGATATATATCCGACCGCCCGGGAACAGGCATTGAAACAAAGTGTATTGACGCTAATAACTATGAATCCTTCCGCGATTCTGAGCTGTGGAACTATGCGGTGATCGGCTCCCGTGTCTATACGGGACTGTATATAACCGATACACAAAACACAGTTTATGCCGATACACAAAACACATTCCTGTTCGGAGATCGCATCACCCAGATCGGCGTAACTGAGATTACTAATGAATCCGATATTACCGCTGCCCTTTCCCGCTATCAAATAGGAGATAGCGTTACCGTCAAGATCGCACGCTTGACCGAAGTATCCACTCCCTACGGAAACAGCTATACCTACCGATCCTATGATATTAATATCGTCCTGATCGAGTATCGGCCTGCTATTTCGGGCGGCACCATCTTATAACAAATAAAAAAAGTTTTGGACCTCATCGATCCAAAACTTTTTTATTGATTTTCACTTGCAAATGCAAGCATCAGCTTTCCCAATACTTTGAGAGTATTCATGGAATAACGCTTAACGTTCTTTGCTTTTTGGCGGCGCATCAAGCATACTGCCAATGCGGATACTGCAGTCAATGTTGTCAAAATACCCGCGCTCCACAGCGCAATGCCAAAACAATTTGGCTTTTTCACCTTCGATCACTTCCTTTTCAAAGTCAGTATTTCCGAAGAATGAAACAACTATACATTTCTATTTTTTAACAGTAAACTCATTGGATTCAGCAAGCTCCGTAAGGTCGGAAGCCACCTGTACCACCTTAACCAGAGATCCCTCTTTTATTTCTTCGCCTTCCAAAACCAAAAGCTGACCGCGCGAAATATACTGTGTCTCCACTGCATCTCCGTCCACGTAAACAACGCTGGATTCAGTAAAATACTTGCCTCTGACAGTGGCTTGCTCTCCCTCTTTCTGAACACCTGTTACAAGGATATCCATAACGCCCATACGCATTTTGCTTGTCTCAAAAGGATTTTTTTGTCCGTAAATATGACGCTTTCCGTACAACATATCATATTCCAGCGTTTCCAGTTGTTTGTTCCAAACAGCCTCGTCATAATCTTCCAGATTGAAATAGTAGTTGTGGAAGCGGTTGGTCACACCAACAGTCACATTGAGCTGTCTCATCGTGTATGCCGCCAGCTGGAAAGCATACAGATCTCTGTCGGGCAAGGACACTTCAGGTGTAAAGTTACTCCATATGAAATATTCTGTCTGATAAACAGAACTGTCTTTCAGATCCCGTTCGGTGATCTCAAGACTGGGCAGATGGTCACCGTAAAATACAATAACCGTCTCTTCTCCGCGTTCATTGACCGCATTGATCAGCTCACCGATAAACCGATCCATTTCATACATCTGATTGACAAAATATTCATATTTGCAAAGCTTGATGGGGTCGGTAATACCGCCTGTAATCTGAACGTGTTTTTCATAATCCAGTTCCACAGAGGGATATCTGCCATGCCCCTGTACCGATACGGTAAACACAAAGTCGGAAGTGCCTTGCGTACTGTCCAGTGCCAAAACAACTTGCTCCACCAGTTCGCTGTCCTTTGCCCATGTCAAGGCATTGCGATCCAGATCGGACATAAATTCAGAGGAAATAAATGTATCAAAGCCAAGATTCGGGTATACATAATTGCGATCGTAAAAAGTTCCCGAATGGTTATGAATGGCGTGTGATGTATAACCGATGGATTTAAACATCGTTGCCAACGATTCACAAGTATCGTCCCGTAATACCGATTTGTAGGGATATTCACCCATGCCGAAATAATCTAAGCTCATTCCGGTCAGCACCTCAAATTCACTATTGGCAGTGCCCGCGCCAATACTGGGCATGGTCAGATAACCGCTGGGACACTGCTCCATGAATGCGGTCAAATTGGGGACGGGGTTCTCTGAATATGTGATGTTCTTTAAACGGTTTACGTCAAAAAAAGATTCCAGCTGCACAAAAATCACATTGGGGGTCTTTTCGGGGCGTTCTCCCTCTTCTCCGATCATATCGGAAATCTCTTCAATCAAAGAAGCGTCATAATCATCCGGTTTATTGATCCCTCTGTCCACAAATCCCATGGAAAAACAGTAAGCGAATCCGTATTCTTTATATGCATCGGCAATATTGGAAATGGTACGGGGGATAACACCGCTTACGCGCAAAGTCAAGATCAAGCCGCATGCCAAAACAGTATACAGTATAAAACAGATAAAGCCGTCTTTAAATTTGTGTCCTTTCGGCTTTGGGAATTTAATAAACGAAATGATGAGCGCCACAATACCGAATAAGATCGCCACAGCCACCAATATGATCTGCCAAACCGTCAAATATACGGTAATGATCGCAAATCCTGTGGTAATGATATAAAAATCAGCCGCCTCAAAAGGTGTGACGCGCATACTGAGCAATACGCAGTTAACCACTCCCATTGCCAACCACAACAAAAAGACCAGCATGTAGCCAAAATATTTACGTTTAAACGGTGCCGCGATTGAAAATGTCATGGCAAGAAGTAATGTATTGACGCAATATGCCATCGGATGCGTAAACGGATACAAAATACCGTCCACCAAAGATCGAAAACCAAGGATCTCCAGAATGATGACCAGCACAGCCGCCATACCCAGACATTGCCCAATGGATGTTTTTATGAAAAAATGCTTCACTTTGCGCCAAAAATTCATCATGCTCTGCGCAACTTTTTCCTGCATAACTTCCTCCTTGAGGCTACATAATCTATGCGGATATTTTATCACAAATTCGGGCGTTTGTAAACCTTTTTTCTGTTTTTTTCAAGGAAATGACTGCTGTTTTTCCAAAAATAAATATAGGATATTACCCATAATACGACATATTATGAACAAAATTTAAATTCTGCATCCACCATTGACAGACTCGTCTAAGTAGAGTATAATATGGTTATACCGAAAGATAAAAATGAAAAGAAAGGATGCCGCATCACAAGATGCACCTTAAATAACAATATGAAATACATTCGCTATACTTCTTTGATCATAGCAGGTGCTCTTCTGCTAACCTTTGCCACCGGATGCAAAGATGAAAAAAAGCCCGAAACCGACAAAACGCCCACAGAGCCTGCCGAAACCGTCACTCACGATCCAGAGCCGAATCCCCCCACCCCGGAAGAACCTACGCCAAATGCCCCCACACCTGTGACTCCCGGGCTCGATGAAGAGCTCTATCAGTATATTACCTTGCCCACCTCAGACAGTCGGTTGGGCATGTATGTTCTGGTTGACGAAGATAATGCGCTTGTGACAGGTTATCCCACCTCTCTTGGCGATATCCGCACTGAGTGTATTACCGAAAGTTTGAAAATGAGCCGATATGAAATGCAGTTACATCCCGATGCCATTGCGGCACTGGCAGAACTGAACAGTGCATTCATCGAACAGTTCACAAAAGAAAACCGCTATCTTCTCTTGGTACAAAAATCCTATGACGCTTCCAATCCCGCCAGCGAATTTGCCACCGGATATGCCCTCAATCTGCGCTTTTGGGACACAGAAACACAACTGGTCTACAATTTAGGCGATTATGCGGTAACCAAAGAAAGCAATTTCATCGATCAAAAGCTCGCCGACTGCGGATTTATACGCCGTTATGACAACCAGTCCGAACATTTACGTTATGTGGGAAAAACGATGGCGCAAGCACTAAAGTATTCCGCTCTCGGTTTTGATAAGTTTATTTCCACCATTCTGACGCACGATTGTTCCACCCCCCTTACCATGATGCATGGTGAAGGCAATTTCCTTGCCTACAGCGTGGCTGTCACCGAGGAAACAACCAAGATCCCCCTTCCCCTCGACACTGAAGACTACTCCGTCTACGGTCTTAACAACGGTTACTTTTTGGTATTTATCCCGCAAAGTACCGTGAATTAAGCCAAAGGAGTGATTTTATATGCGTAAAATTCAATTGGGCGCCATCCTTCTTCTGCTTGGAATGCTCTTTAGTATGGTTTCCTGCGTTTCTGATAACAACACCCCATCCCCGCCCGAAAAGGAGCCGACACCAAGCACCAATACAACAGAAGATCCCACATTAAACGATCCGACCGTAAAGGATCCCACGCCACATGATCCCACTCCGGATATTCCCCTTCCCGAAACGCCCTTTATCACCCTTCCCTCTTTTCCTATGGCGGAAAACAGAGGAGATCTGATCCTTGTCAACCGTGACTATCATTTTGATTCAGATCTTGTTCTTTCTGAACTGCTCCCCGTTCAAAGCGCCGTTTCAGATCCGGAGTTAGCGGAATACCTAAAAGTCGAGCGGCCTGACATGGCTCTTACCGAAATAACAGCATATGCCTTTGCCCAACTTTCCAAAGGAATGCAAACAGCCCTTTCCTGCGACAAAAAGATCCATGTTTACTCCGCTTTTCGCGACAATGCCTATCAGCAGTCCATCATAGATGACTATTTATCCCGTCCCAATTACGGTCAAAGCTATGTTGATAATTATGTTGCTCCCGTAGGGGCTTCCGAACATCATACGGGCATGGCGGCAGATATCAATCTGATCGACGAAAACAAGACCACCTACAGTTTCCGAAACGCCCTTGTGGCAACCGAATATGCCTGGATCTTAGAGCATGCCCATGAATACGGGCTGATCCGCCGTTATACCGACGATAAAAAAGAATTCACAGGTTATAACGAAGAGGTTTGGCATTTCCGCTATGTTGGCGTTCCCCATGCTGAGTATATGTATCAAAACAATATTTGTTTTGAAGAATATCATATTTTACTTGCCGACACCGCCTACGACGCACCGCTTGTGATCACCACTTCTCTTGGAGAAACATACAGTGTTTATACCGATGATCCCTCCGACGGTCTGCAGGTTCCCCGGCACCTTGCCTACACGCTATCAGGCAGTAACAGCGGAAGCTATATCGTAACCGTAAATGGCAGTTACAGCGGTGCGGGCGTGATCGATCCTTCGGTCGATCCGCTTACTGTAACCCTTTGCACCGCATGGTATCTTCCTGCACGCAAAGCGGATATGCCGGTGTACGAATGAATTTTGACCGTATCCGTCGAACACACGCACATTTTTGACCCATATGTAAAAAAACGACACAATTTGTTTTCATATCGTTCACAACCCTTTACCGCAGATTGCTTGACAAATCGAGCAATCTGCGGTATACTGTATTTGTAGAGATATGTACATTCGAAAAGAAAGGATGTTTCCTATGAAAAAGAAAGTGTTGGCGTTTTTTCTTGCCGCCTTGCTGATTGCATACGGCACAAGCTGCGGAAAAGAAACGGATTCCGGGATGAAGCCCAGTGATGAGCCCACGATCGAAAACTCTCAGCCCACTCCCGACACGCCCATAAAAGATCCCACTCCTCCGACAATCAAACCTGATCCCAACGCAGGTATCAGCCTTAAAAAAACAGAGCATACCATGGAGATCGGAGATACATACACCATCGAAGCCGTATTCACACCCGAATACCCCACCGATCCCACCTCTCTTATCTATACCGTATCGAACCCTGCGATTCTCTCGGTAACCGATAAGGGTGTAATCACAGCGCTCAGTGCGGGTGAAGCAACCGTTACCATTGCCAGTGAAGGAAATAAATACATGGTTGCAATACGTATCACAGTCAACGAAAAACCGATCATCCCCGAAGATGACGCGCCCAAGCCCGACTACACCGATTATCTGACTCTGCCGCAAAGCGCACTGTATCAAGGCAATCTGGTGCTGGTCAACACAGGCTATGGTACTCCTGCCGCCAGTGCGGGGGCTTTGATCAATATCCGTCAGAATACGGGAACCCCTCATTTGCGGGTAAGTCAGTTTAAATTCCAAGTCACCACCGAAATGCTGTCTGCCCTTTCACAAATGGTAACCGACTATCACGCCATCCTTTCCGAATCCGGCACCCCAAAGGATGTCCTTGTATCCGAAGCCTATAGAACCGCTGAGGATCAGCAAGACATGATCGACAAAAAACTGGACACCACCCCTGTTGGTCACAGCGATTTCCAAACCGGTCTGTTGGTCAATTTGAAATTCTACGACGGAACCTTTACCTATAACATCGGCGATAAAGCAGTGGCAACGGAAAGTGCATGGCTCAAAGAGCATGCGGCAGAATACGGATTTATTCTGCGTTATCCCGAAGGCAAATCCACTGCCACAGGACATGATGCCAGTGTTTCGCATTTCCGCTATGTTGGCATTCCGCATGCGCAATATATTACTCAAAACGGAATTTCTTTGGAAGAATATTTTGTACAGCTCAAGCAGTACACCATGAACGACCCTCTTCAAATCACGGTGGGTGAACAGATCTATAGCGTATATTATATCGCTTCCCAAGGCAGTGAAACCATTTTGCCTGTTCCTGTCTTTGACAAGGAAGTGCCGTATACCCTTTCAGGCAACAATGCCGATGGATTCATTGTAACAGTCGCCGCCACATGGGAATCCGATGCTTTTGATCCCAATTTACCCACTCCCAATGAGAATCCGGGTATCACTTTGGATGTGACCGATCGGATCCTATCACCCGAAGACACCTTGACACTCAATCCTGTTTTTGTTCCTCTCTATAACAATGACGATACGACCCTTGTATACATCTCCTCCAATCCTTTGGTTGCTACTGTTGTAAACGGTGTCATTACCGCGCACGGTGAAGGAGAAACCGTCATAACAGTTCAAAACATTGACGGCAAATACAGTGCCCGCTGCAAAATCACAGTTATGAAGGAAGCGCCAAAGCCCAATGAAAACCCGGGAATTACCCTAAACGAAACCAACCTTTCTCTGAAAACAGGCGACTATTTCCAACTGATCGCCACCTATATTCCGCTGTATGACAGCGATAACCGCACCTTGATCTACTCTGTTTCAGGCAGTGCCATCACCATTGACGGTACCGGTCTGATATTTGCACAGGAGATCGGCACCGCAAAGATCACTGTTAAAAATCTGGACGGAAGCTATTTCGCCGTATGTGATATTGAAGTAACCAAAGGCGCCAATATCGATGCGTCCCTCACGCTGGAAGAAACGGAAATAGATCTGTTAGAAGGGGACGAGGGCAAAATCAATGCCACCTATATCCCCAAATACGATACCGACGACCTGACTTTGTACTATATCAGTTCCCATCCCGAAATTCTTTCTGTGGATGAAAACGGAAACATGACAGCATATCAGCCCGGTATTGTCACCGTAACAGTGCAAAACAGCGATGGCAGTTTCAGCGCTGCTTGTACGGTAACCATTACCGAACGACCGCCCACTGCCAATCCCAATGCGGGTATTACGCTGGAAGAAACCGAGATCACCCTATCGGTTGGTGATGTCGGCAAAATTCACGCAACCTTTATTCCCGAATTTGAAACCGATTTCACCATGCTCATCTATTCCAGCTCCGATCCCGATATCGCAATTGCGGACGGTTTTGGTAATATAACCGCACGCGGCCACGGTATTGCTACTATTTACATCAAAGATCTGAGCGGTAAATACATAGTTGAATGTACTATACTGGTTCCCAACCCCAATGCAGGTATTCAATTGGAAGAGGACACCATTCTGATGGAGGAAGGCGAAGAGGCAATTGTCAATGCTGCCTTTACCCCCGCCTTGGAAACCGACGATACTACCCTTTTCTATCAATCCTCCGATTCCGAAATTGCCATCGTGGATGAGAACGGCAAGATCACTGCGCTAAAATACGGCGTGATTCTCATTACCGTCACCAATAAAGATGCCTCCTTTGTGGAAACCTGTACGGTAATCATCAGCGAAAAAGCAAATGAAAATGCGGGAATTACCCTAGAACAAGACGAACTTTCGTTTACGGAAGGCGAAAGCGGCAAGATCGTTGCCACCTTTATCCCCATATTTGACGCAGATAACACTACCCTCTTCTACGAAAGCTCCCATCCCTCCGTGGTCTACGTGGACGCGGAAGGAAATCTGAACGCTCTCACCGAAGGCGTTGCCGTCATTACCGTCAAAAACAGCGACGGTACGTTTGAAAAGACCTGCACCGTTACCGTCGTACAAAAGCCCGTTTCGGCAAATCCCAACGCAGGCATATACGTACAGTCGGAATACACCGTCAAAACCGATGAAACGTTGACCGTCACCGTAGTATTTATCCCCTCATTTGAATCCGATGACAAAACGCTGCGCTTTACCGTTGCCGACCCCGAGATCGCCCTTGTGGATCAAAACGGAACCATTACGGGTATTACTCCCGGTCAAACCGAATTGATCATCGAAAATGCCGACGGCAGCATTCAAACGACGATCGTGATCATCGTTACATCCCCGGATGAGCCCTCCGAGCCCGATGAGCCCTCCGAGCCCGATGAGCCTTCCGAGCCCGACGAGCCTTCCGAGCCCGACGAGCCTTCCGAGCCCGATGAACCCTCCGAGCCCGATGAGCCCTCCGAGCCCGATGAGCCTTCCGAGCCCGACGAGCCTTCCGAGCCCGACGAGCCTTCCGAGCCCGACGAGCCCTCCGAGCCC
>SVRY01000049.1 GCA_015064585.1 Oscillospiraceae bacterium | reverse complement strand
GAACATTGATGGTAATATAGTGCTTTTTGGTACTTACAATGGCAAATGCTCTTTCCAGAACCCGCCGTATCTTTTCGGGCGCAAGAGGCTTTAACAAATATTGCAGTGCCTCGCATTCAAAGGCTTCAATGGCATACTGCGGATAGGAAGTGGCATAGATCAAAACTGTATCGGGCGAAATGGCGGCAAGCTCTTTTCCCAAGGCGATCCCATCGATTCCCGGCATATCCACATCCAAAAATACGATATCGTACCGCCCTTTGTTCTGTACCGCCGTCAGCAGCGCATCCCCTGACAGAAAGGAATCGATCTTATCCCTTGTCAATTCAGAATTGCCAACGATCAGATCGCACAGTATCTCCAGATCTTTTTCTCGATCATCGCACATAGCAATCCGCATCTTCCTACCTCCTAAAAATTCATTTCATATCATTATACACAAAAAATCAACAAAAGTAAACACCTTTCCTTCAACGAACGCGTCGTTTTTGGCGACGAATGCATCATACAGTCTTTTCATCGGAAGTACATAAAAAAGGGATCGCGAACGATCCCTTATTCGGAAATAAATTCTAATTTCATCAATGAATCTGCCACGCCGTGCCGGGCACATGTGCTGCGGTAAGTCACAAATGCGTCATACGCCGCAGGTGCTTCGGGCATCACAGCGGATAAATGGGCAAACGCCAGCATTTCACGGTCGTTTTCGCTGTCGCCAAAGGCACAGGTCTTCTCTCTGTCAATTCCGGTTTCCGCAAGGATACGCTCCATGCCCGTCTTTTTGGTGTATCCTTCGGCAATTCCTTCGGCATAGGTCTTAAAGAAGATGGTGCGCAGTCCGGGGAAATTGGGTACTTCCTTTGGATCCAGTTTCTCTAAAAACGTGACCTTGCTGACCTTGGGGGCGCTTTTCAAAAAGCCTTCCATATCATCATCCACGGGGATCTGAAATCCGGGCATACCAAAGGAATAGTTCTTCTCAACCCCTTCCATCACCAATCGGGTCCCTTTTTTCGATACGTAATCCAGCACCGCACGCAAGGTTTTCTCCGAAAGGGTACGATTTAAAAGAACTTTATCCTGCCACTGCACATATACCGAGCCGCAAATCATGCCGTCCCACGGAATGCTTTCCAAAACTTCTTTGGGAACATACGCCTTGGAACGCCCCGAATTGATCACAAGATAATTCCCGTTATCCTTTGCCGCAATCAGTGCCTTTCGGTTTTCCTCGGGCAGTTTTCCGTTTCGTAAAACTGTCCCGTCCAGATCAAAAAAAAGAAGATAACCGCTTTTCATTTCACACCTGTGGAGCCAAAACCGCCCTCACCGCGCACCGTTTCGGAAAGCTCTTCTGTCTGCACAAAATCCGCGGTATAATAAGGAGCGATCACAAGCTGTGCCACGCGATCTCCCGCTGTCACAGTCTTTTCTTCCTTTCCGTGATTGTGCAATGCCACGATCAGTTCGCCGCGGTAGTCGCAGTCGATCACCCCTACCTTATTGGCAGGCGCCAAGCCCTGCTTGCATGCCATGCCCGAACGGGCATAGATCAATCCCACAGTGCCCATGGGCAGTTCAATGGCAAGACCCGTATGAATAAAGGCGGTCTGTCCCGCGGGGATGGTTGTATCATCTAAAGCGCAAAGATCTGCCCCTGCCGCATAAGCAGAGCCGTATTTTGGCATTTTGGCATCCTCGCGCAGTTTTTTAAAATATACTGTCATTTTTTATTCCTCCGATTTCTGCAATACATATATGATATCGCACTTTTGGCGATATGTCAAGAAAAAATCGAAGCCGCGTAGGCGGCTTCGAAGATTTTATCATTACAGTTTTTCGTCGCTGTCGGCGATTCTTGCCAAAATGATGTCCAAATTGCCGTTACGGCAACGGATCTCATCCAGCATATCCTTTTCAGATGCGCCGTGCTTAAAGCGAACTTCATACGAAAGCTGGAACACAGCCCCCATATTGGTGGACTTTACGCGTACCAGTTCGGCTCTGATGGTATACTTTTCAAAAATGTCATCAAATACTTCGGTATAGTCAAGACTTTCGGGAATGGAAACACGCAGCATCTTTTCCGAACGGGAAACCGAAAGAACGGGAACACAGTTGAAGATCAGGTTAACTACGCAAATGATCACTGCAAAAATGATGGCATACGCGATATAACCAACTGCAGTGGCAAAACCCAGCGCCATTGCCATGAAAATATTGCAGATCTCCTTGGCAGAACCGGGAACAGAACGGTAACGCACCAAACTGAACGCACCTGCTACTGCAATACCGGCACCCACAGTACCCTGAATGGTCATCATGGAAATGATACCCTGTACCGCCACCGGCAATACAGCAATGGTCATCAAAAACGAACGGCTGTAGTGCTTATTATGAATGGTATAAACAAACGCAATGAGTGCACCCAACAGCAAAGATGTCAGTGTGCAAATAGCAAATTCCTTGATCTGCAGGCTTCCGCTGGTAATTACGCTCTGAAAAAGATTTTCAAATGTCACAGTAAATTCCTCCCTTTTTTTCGGTCACGGTCAATTTTCCGTTCCGAACGTCTTCTTCTAAATGTCGTTTTCTGGCAACCTGAAATATGGTGCCGTATTTGGAATACGAAATAGGTTTGATAGCAAGATCATCCAGTATGCGCACCAACCATATGGGGAACACCCCGGGGACCTTGATCTCCATGAGCACCGAATCGGGCGGCAGGATCTCTTCTCCATAGATTCCCTTTGCCAGATCCAGGTCATTTTCCCGCCAAATGATCTGGCGGTCAAGGGTAATGCGCAAAACGCTGTCGGTCGGACTGGCATACGAGTCTCGCTCATAGGATATGTACATGGCAGGTCCGATTCCTTTATAAAAGGAAAGGAAATAGTCAATTTCACGCGTGATCTGACTTTCCGTCGGAGCTTTTTGCCTGCCGGCAAGATACTCTCTTGCCTGGAAGAGCTTCATATCCACCCGCCTCTTATATACAACGCCTTTGAATTTCTTTTTGATCTCCACAAACACACGGCTTGTTTCCCCCGGCACACCGTAACTGCGAAGGCGCAGTTTCTCTTTATACAAGGGTTTTGAGATCGACCGCCGAACCAGCACAAATTCGGGGGTGTCGTAATAGATGTTGGTGATGGTGCTGTGAGGATACTTATCAGGTATCATTTTACCTTCCAAACGCTCCAGCAGCAATTTGCACTGTTCTTCCGATATCAAATATTTCTTTTCATACCGTTTAAACGTAAACTGAAATTCTGCCAAATTTTCACCTCCTATGTCATATTACCAATCTGTTTTAAAATTTCATTGTGAACATTCTATCATCACTTGACAGAATAAGGCTGAATTTTTTAGGATATCTTTCCGATATTCAAGCCTCTTTTGATATCCACAATGGATATTCCCGCAAGCAGATCTTCATTCACCTTGATGCGATCCCATACGGAATCCACCAGTGCATCGTATTTTGTTTGCAAAAGATTTCCCACAACTCTTTCCAGCTGCGCCGCATCGGCATGCCCTTTCTTGTAAGCACCTGCCTCAGGAGCTGCCTTTTGGACAATATAATGACCGCTCTTTTCATCGCTGATCATCATCACATCTCCATTTTTGGCATTGTTGGAATCCAGCAGCAATTGTTTGGGAAGACCCGACTCCAGCAGTATATCAAATTCGTAAGAACTGATATAGTAACCGTTGGGATAACTTTCTTTGTTTTCAAACTCGCTGTTCTTTTTTACAAGTTCGTCAAAATTCTCGCCGTTTTTCGCTTTCTCAAAGATCTCTTCAGCGATTCCTTTTTTTGCCGCCTTTTCCTCATCGGTCAAAGGCTCTGTTATCATATTTCCCAAAATATCGGTCTGTACCTTACCTTCGGCATCGAACTTGGGCTTCGCCGTTGTATTGATAAATACGATCTTAACGCGGTAATAATTTTCCATATAGAAAGCATCCAGCTCATCGGCAGTATAACCGATGGCACCGCCATCGATGAGATAAGAAGTCAATTTCTCAACCTTCTGCTCCAAAAGCAGGATCTCTTCCAAACGGTCAATGGAAAAACCGTAGGTATCCAACAGCAACTGATTGAATTCCGCGCGATCCCCGCCGCCAAGATACAGAATATTGTCATCGATCATTTCCTTGACCAAGGTCTTTTCACTGCTTGACAGTTTCAAGCCGTATTCGTCAAACAGCTTCAGTGAGCACAGCATGGCTTTGGCGTACTGAATCGCTTCATCCTCGATTACTTCTCCGACAGTCACCCCGTCCTCGGTCAGTTTTTCAAAACTCTCTTTGTTATCACCGATCTCGCTGATCTGGCTGATATAGTAGTTTTTATATTTGGCAAGCCAATACCGATATATGTCTTCCTCGATGGTAATACCGTCCAAAGTCAAAACAGCCGGTTTTTTTCCGCATCCGACAAATGCCAAACCGGAAAAAAACAGTAAACAAGCAAATATTACCGCCGCCATACGACGCACAGTATTTCTTTTATTCATTCTATTTTTCCCTCCATGGAAACCTTCTTTTATCATTATAACACAGAATTCAATATTTTGCAATATGATAAATCAGTTTCTTTTGACAAAATACCAAAGAATAACCATAACCTTTCACTCAAGCCTGTTCCTGCAACAGTTTTTTATAGCAGCGAAGCATGGCGAGCGTTTCGGATGTAACCTGGTGCACTTTGACCTGCCTTAGTGCCGCATAGGGTCTGTTGCTCAGGTTAATTAAGATCCTTCCCCTGTAATTTGCCGCCAATGCTGAAAATGCCTTCAAATTGGGCTTATCGGAAAAGAACAGTACCCCGCCCGAACGGTATTCCACTTTATGGAAGCCAGCCTCTGCCGCATAGGAGCGAATGAGAGAAATACGAAGCAAATTGAGAACAGGATCGGGTGGCGCACCGTAGCGGTCCATGATCTCGTCGTAAACATCCTGCATATCCTCGTCGTTTTCCAACAGGGATATCTTTCGGTATACATCAATGCGCTGATTTTGATTTTTCACATAGTCCTCAGGCAAATAAGCATTCACGTTCAGATCCACCGCGCATTCGGGCTTTGGTGCCTTCCATTCGCCCTTTTCTTCCAGTACCGCTTCATTCAGAAGTTTCATATACAGATCATAACCGATGGTATCCATCTGTCCGTGTTGCTCTGCACCCAGCAGATTACCCGCGCCGCGTATCTCCATATCACGCATTGCCACGCGAAATCCCGAACCGAATTCGGTAAAATCCCGTATGGCGGAAAGACGTTTTTCGGAAATTTCGGAAAGCTGTTTGTTTTTGGGGTAGGTAAAATAAGCATACGCCCTTCGTCGGCTTCTGCCTACCCGTCCGCGGATCTGATGCAACTGCGAGAGTCCGAATTTATCGGCATCCTCAATGATCAGCGTGTTGGCATTGGGCACATCCACCCCCGTCTCTATGATGGTGGTGGAGACCAATACATCAATGTCTGCGCTGACCATGCGTTCCCAAATATCCGACAATTCATCTTTTGTCATCTTTCCGTTTGCCGTGGCAACGCGGGCATCAGGCACTTGAGCAAGGATCGCCGAAACCGCATGATCCATGCGCTCGATACGGTTGCACAAATAGAAGATCTGACCGCCTCTGCGCAGTTCCTTGCGCATGGCTTCTCCCAACAGCAGCGGATCGTAAGGCAGCACATAGGTTTGAACAGGCAAACGGTCTCCCGGCGCTTCGTCCAGAATCGACATGTCGCGAATGCCTCCCAGCGCCATATTCAATGTTCGCGGAATGGGAGTTGCCGAAAGGGTGAGCACATCCACATTTCCGGCGATCTGCTTCAGCTTTTCTTTATGCGCCACACCGAAACGCTGTTCTTCATCAATGATCAACAATCCCAGATCTTTAAACTGTATATCCTTGGATAATAAACGGTGGGTACCTACAATAATATCCACCTCTCCGCGGCGCAGCTTGCGCATGGTCAATTCCTGCTCAGACGGCTTGCGGAAGCGGGAAAGCATATCCACCTTCACAGGAAAGCCGCGCATACGGGAAAGCATGGTGCGGTAATGCTGCATGGCAAGAATAGTGGTGGGAACCAATATTGCCACCTGCTTGCCGCCGCAAACCGCTTTGAATGCGGCACGCAGAGCAACCTCGGTCTTTCCATAGCCCACGTCCCCGCAAAGCAACCGATCCATGGGCTGTTTGCGTTCCATATCCCGTTTGATATCTTCAATTGCCGCCATCTGGCTTTCGGTCTCTTCATATTCAAAGGCATCCTCAAATTCCCTTTGCATGGAATCATCCTTAGGGAACGCATAGCCCTCTTTCTTCATGCGGGCAGCATACAGGGCAATGAGTTCTTTCGCCATATCCTTGGCAGCACTTTTTGCCCTAGTCTTTGCCTTAGCCCAATCGGTTCCTCCCATTTTAGACAGTTTGAGCATACCGTCATCACTGTGCGGTCCAATATATTTGGATATCTTATCCAGTTGTGTGCAAGGCAGATACAGTACATCAGTACCTGCATATGCGATCTTAATAAAGTCGCGCCGAACCCCTTCCACCACAAGAGGAGACATACCCGCATATTTACCGATACCGTGAGTTTCGTGTACCACATAATCTCCCTCGGAAAGATCGGCATAGGACATGATCTTTTGCAGATTCTTGTCTTTTTTCTTTTTATTGACAGTCTTGCGTCTGCGCATAAAAGAAGCACTGCTGACCGTACTCAGACATACATATCTAAGGGAGATCAATTCAAATCCGCGCACGCCGCTGCCATAGGACAGCGCCACCGACCCCACTCTTTGTTCTCCGCCCCGATCCTCATACGCACCGAAGCCCGATTCACACAGCAGTTCGGTCAGATTTTTCGCCTCTGCTTCATTTTCACAGATCAGCTTGATACGGTACCCTTCGGCAACATAGCCTCTCAGGTCATCGCACAGCATATTAAAATTATCGCCATAGGTAACTGTTTGCTTGGTGCGGAAAGAGAACAGACCCGATAACTGCTTTTCGGGAATTCCCGCACCGAAGCTGTCAGTCACAAGGGTACGCCTGCCAAACAGGTATACCTGCAAGGTGCTTGCCTCTTCCGAAATACCCAGCGTTTTGGGAGAAATGAGGTTTTCTTCCAAGAGTTCTCTGATCGCTTCGCTTTCAAAAAAGTCTCGGCTTTTTAGTTTTTCATTTACACCTGTATAGTCACTGACAATAACCTCGGCATCCTCCATATAATCCAGTAAGCACTGGCACTGCGGATAGATCACACCAATGTACTTATCGATACAGCCAAGCTCTCTGCCCGATTCCACAATCTCCAGTTCTTCGTTTAACAGTTCCTTTGCCCGTATGTCATTTGTGGCGCGGAGCCTTGCCTTGATAGCACTGATCAGAGCCTCTTTACCCCTTGCATCCGGCAGGATCTCTTTTGCGGGTATGATGGTCAGTTCCTCACAGTCGGAAAGCTGACGCTGGGTCATAATGTCAAAAAAACACATACGGTCGATCTCGTCGCCGAAGAAATCAATACGCACAGGATTTTCAAAGCTGGGGCTGAAAATATCCAAAATCCCCCCTCTCACCGCATACTGCCCTGCCGTTTCCACCATATCGGTGCGGTAAAATCCGCTGTTTTCCAAAACCTCTACCACCGATTCCGGGCTATAGGTCTCGCCCATACAAACGGTGATCGCCGATCTTTGCAACCGCTCCATGGGCACAGTAAACTGCAGCGCCGCATCAGGGGTGGTCAGCACCGCATCCAGCGTGCGCGAAAGAATGCCCGAAAGCACCTTCAAACGCGATCTTTCGCTCTCATGGGATACTGTCATGTTGTGCAAAACAGGGTCTTTATAGAAATACATTCCGCAACGCAAACCGAAATCGGAAAGCCATTCGTGGTAGGCTGTAATTCGTTTTTCATCCGGAAAGATCAAAAGAGTGATCCTGCCGTCTCTTCGGTTGTCTTCGATTATATTTTTGATCAGCGCAAATTCCGCGCCATCACAAAGTCCCCCAACCAGCATCGGTCGGCAAAGACCGTTTTTCCGGGTGAGGGTAATTGCTTCGTATTCACGTTCTTTTCGGATCGCTTGGGTGATATCTGTCATAAATTCACCCTTTCTTTTTTGCATTAAAACGGTTCATAGCATCATCTGTTTTGCCTGCCACCATCAGTTTCAGTGCGTCATACGCCTTGATATCCGATTCCGCTTCCGCCTTTTTGGCAGCGGCGTCGGGAGTTCCCAGCACCCAATCGGCAAGGACATATTCCGGGTGGGGCTTTTTGCCGACTCCGATACGAATGCGGGGAAAATTATCGCTTTGAATCTGATATATGATACTTTTCAGTCCGTTGTGACCGCCGTCGCTTCCCTTTTTGCGAATGCGCAATTCTCCGGGATCGAGATTTACATCGTCATAAACCACAATCAAATTTTCGGGCGGTATCTTATAAAAAGAAAGAAACTCTCTTAAGCAAACACCCGAAGCGTTCATCATAGTCATGGGTGTAACAAGCAGTACCCTTGTGCCCCCTACTTCGGTATCCGCATACAATCCGTTAAATTTCGCTCTGTCCACCCGCACGCCAAGTTCGGTCGCTACGTAGTCGATAAAGCGAAAGCCCGCATTGTGCCGAGTACCGGCATATTCTTTCCCGGGGTTTCCAAGTCCTGCGATCACATAGCCTATCTTGCCCATCGGAGCTTGTGCTTTGGACTCGGTTTGTTTAAACAGATCCCATATATTACTCATAGTTATTCAATTCACCTTATTCATCATTATGTATATTGTCTCTATTATACTACAACATATGCGAAAACGCAACCTTATTTTTGGCGTTTTGATGTTTTTTACATTTTTTATAAAAAACGTAGACAAGCGGGATTTTTTGTGCTAGAATGTACAGGAAAAATTATAATGTATAGGAAAGGAAATACTATGAGCAAGAAGTATACCTATTTATTTTCCGAAGGTAACGGGAAAATGCGCGAACTGCTCGGCGGTAAAGGTGCAAACCTTGCCGAAATGACCAATCTCGGTCTCCCTGTTCCTCAGGGCTTCACCATCTCCACCGAAGCCTGCACCCAGTATTACGAGGACGGCCGCAAGATCAACGACGATATCAAGGCACAGATCCTTGATTACGTTGGCAAGATGGAAGAGATCACCGGAAAGAAATTCGGTGACAAGGAAAATCCTCTTCTGGTATCGGTTCGTTCCGGTGCCCGTGCTTCCATGCCCGGTATGATGGACACCATCCTGAACCTGGGTCTGAACGAAGAAGTTGTAGAGGTTATGGCAGCTAAATCCGGCAATCCCCGTTGGGCTTATGACTGCTACCGCCGCTTCATCCAGATGTTCTCCGATGTGGTTATGGAAGTGGGCAAAAAGTATTTTGAAAAGCTCATCGACGCTATGAAGGAACGCAAGGGCGTTACCTTTGACAATGAACTCACCGCTGAAGATCTGAAGGAACTGGCAAACCAGTTCAAGGCTGAATACAAAGCTCAGCTCGGCACCGATTTCCCCTCCGACCCCAAAGAACAGCTCTTCAAGGCTGTGGAAGCCGTATTCCGTTCTTGGGACAACCCCCGTGCAAACATCTACCGTATGGACCACGACATTCCCTATTCTTGGGGTACTGCCGTTAACGTACAAATGATGGCATTCGGTAACCTGGGCGATACCTCCGGTACCGGTGTTGCATTCACCCGTAACCCCGCCACCGGCGAAAAGGGTCTGATGGGCGAATTCTTGATGAACGCACAGGGCGAAGACGTTGTTGCCGGCGTTCGTACTCCCATGCCCATCCAAAAGATGGCTGAGATCCTGCCCGAAGTTTACGAGCAGTTCTTAAATGTTTGCAACATTCTGGAAAACCATTACCGCGATATGCAGGATATGGAATTCACCATTGAAGATAAGAAACTGTATATGCTTCAGACCCGTAACGGTAAGCGTACCGCTGCCGCTGCCATCAAGATCGCATGCGATCTGATCGACGAAGGCATGATCTCCGAAAAAGAAGCTGTTATGCAGATCGATGCAAAGAGCCTTGATATGCTCCTGCACCCCACCTTCGACCCCACTGCTCTGAAAAAAGCTATCCCCGTCGGCAAGGGTATTGCCGCTTCTCCCGGTGCCGCTGCCGGTACCATTGTATTCACCGCTGAAGATGCTGTTGAACACGGCAAGAACGGTGAAAAGGTTGTTTTGGTTCGTCTGGAAACCTCTCCCGAAGACATCGAAGGCATGAAGTACTCCCAGGGTATCCTGACCGTTCGCGGCGGCCAGACTTCTCATGCAGCAGTTGTTGCCCGCGGTATGGGTACCTGCTGTGTATCCGGTTGCGGCGAGATCAAGATGGACGAAGAAAACAAGTGCTTCACTCTGGCAGGCAAGACCTACCGTGAAGGCGATGTGATTTCTTTGGACGGCTCCACCGGTAACATCTACGGTGAACTGATCCCCACCATCCCCGCTGACCCCAACTCCGGTTACTTCGGCCGTATCATGGAACTGGCTGACAAATATAAGAAGCTGGGTGTTCGTACCAACGCAGACAGCCCCGAAGACGCTCGCCAGGCAGCCGCTTTCGGCGCACAGGGTATCGGCCTTTGCCGTACCGAGCATATGTTCTTCGATCCTTCCAGAATCGGCGCATTCCGTCAGATGATCTGCTCCGAGACTGTAGAAGAACGTGAAAGTGCGCTTGCTAAGATCGAACCCATGCAGCAGGCTGACTTCGAAGGTCTGTTCGAAGCACTGGGCGGATATCCTGTAACTATCCGTTTCCTGGATCCCCCTCTGCATGAATTCGTTCCCACCGGTGAAGAAGACATCGCCGCTTTGGCAGAAGCACAGGGCAAGAGCGTTGCTTATATCAAGCAGATCATTGGCGACCTGCATGAATTCAACCCCATGATGGGTCACCGCGGCTGCCGTTTGGCTGTCACCTATCCCGAAATCGCCGCTATGCAGACCCGTGCTGTCATCAAGGCCGCTCTGGCTGTTAAAGCTCGTCATCCCGAATGGAACATCGTTCCCGAGATCATGATTCCTCTTACCGGCGAAGTAAAGGAAATGAAGTTTGTTAAGGACATCGTTGTAAAGACTGCCGATGAACTGGTGAAGGCTTCCGGAACCGATCTGCACTATGAAGTCGGTACCATGATGGAAATTCCCCGTGCATGTCTGACCGCTGATGCCATTGCTGAAGAAGCTGAATTCTTCTGCTTCGGTACCAACGACTTGACACAGATGACCTTCGGCTTCTCCCGTGACGACGCAGGCAAATTCCTGCCCGCTTACTATCAGAACAAGATCTACGAATCCGATCCCTTCGCACGTCTGGATACCACCGGTGTTGGTATGCTGATAGAAATGGCTGTTGAAAAGGGTAGAAAAGTACGTCCCGAAATGCACTGCGGTATCTGCGGTGAACACGGCGGCGACCCCAGCTCCATTGAATTCTGCCACAAGGTCGGCCTTAGCTATGTATCCTGCTCTCCCTTCCGTGTTCCGATCGCAAGATTGGCTGCGGCACAGGCTGCTATTAAGGGTTAATTTCCATAAACTGACAAACAGTTTATCCGCCCGAATTTCTTCGGGCGGATTTTTTGTTATCTATTGTAATTTTCTCTATGATATGTTACACTGTAAACAGCAAGCGCACTTGACAAATGAACGTGAAAATTTGCTTTTTGGCATCTTTTATTTGTCGGTTCGCACTTGGATTTTTAGGAAATGCGCCTGCGTTTTTCAAAAGCGGGTCCCGTCCCATTTTTGCCGCAGGGCGGCGCAAAAATTAAATGGCACTATTGGTGCCGACGCTATGTGTCAGAATGGATTATTATGATCGAAAAACTTCTTGTATATCGCAGTAACTGTGTTGACCCGTATTTCAACATTGCCACAGAAAAACTTTTGCTGGAGAGCGTTTCTCCCGGGGAGTGCATTTTGTATCTTTGGCAAAACCAGAACACGGTAGTCATCGGACGTAATCAAAACGCCTGGGCAGAATGCCGAACCTCACTTTTGGAAGAGGAAGGCGGCAAGTTAGCACGGAGATTATCCGGCGGCGGCGCAGTCTTTCACGATGTAGGTAACCTTAATTTCACCTTCCTTGTGCGTGACGAGGACTACGATGTAGATCGGCAGCTTTCAGTGATCCAAGCTGCCCTGGAAGAACTTGGTCTGCAAGCAGAAAAATCGGGACGCAATGACCTACTGGTACAAGGTCAAAAATTCTCAGGCAATGCCTATTACCATCATCAAGGCCGTTCCTATCATCACGGCACCTTACTAATCGATGCGGACATGGAGAAGCTGTCCCGATATCTTACCCCCTCCAAAGCAAAGCTGGAAGCAAAAGGCGTTTCTTCCGTACGTTCCCGCGTGACCAATCTGAAAGCTTTGATCCCCGATCTTAGCTGTGAAGTGATGGCAGAGCATATGCAAACAGCATTTGCTAAAATATATGGGCACACACTGAAGCAAATCACTTTAAGTGACACAGACATTTCGACCATCGAAGCCAATGCCGCACAGCTTGGCAGTTGGCAGTGGCTGTACGGTCCTCGTATTCCCTTTTCATTTTGCTGCGAGGACAGATTCCCCTGGGGCAGTATTTCGCTTCAGCTGCAGGTGGAATCCGGCTTGATTCAGAAGGCACAGGTATATTCCGATGCAATGGACTTTACGATTGCGCAAGCGGTATCCGGAGCACTCACCAATTGCCGCTTTGTATACAAGGATATGCAAAAGGCTTTGACCGCTGCTCTTCATGACCAAATTGCCTGCCATGACATTTGCAAACTGCTTTCTCAACAAAATTTATAATACAAAAATGAAATTCACGCCAAGCGTGAATCATTGTTTTACGCTGTTTATGCATTTGAAATAACACACGCTTTATATCTTTATTCGAAAGGTTGTCTGAAACACGGTTTACCTCGCGTTTCAGACAGCCTTTTTGCCGTCAAATAAGAAATGGAAAGCTATGTTTTTTCAAAACTGCTTCGTATAATTCTCCACCGTACACCCCGTATAGTAGTGGGTCAGTATCTCCTCGGCTTGGCATCCGTTCTTTGCCATTTCCTGCGCCCCCAGCTGACTCATGCCCACCCCATGGCCGCTTCCCATGATCACAAAACAAAATTTTCCCTTTTCATAAGTCACGGTATAGGTAGCTGAAGGCATACCCATTTTTTCTCTGAGCTTGATCCCATCCAGCTTGGCACCAAACAGTGTCAGTCGGTCCACTCTGCCCCCTTTTGTCAGAAGGATCTCTTCGATGGGACTTTGCTGCATATCAAATTTCGATAGGGAGATTCCCATAGCATCACTAATCTCTGCAAGCGTAAAATACATGACCGTTTGTTTGTCTCCGCCTTCCGAGGGAACCGACTGCAAATACGGTCTTACTCCACCCCAAATATCGGCACTGCTATCGGTGGCGCCGTAAGAAGCAGAATGAAAAAATGCTTGAATGGGTGCTCCTGCATATAAAACGACTTGTCCTGCGGTGCTTTTTACGATCTCTTCATATATAGCAATCCGCTGTTCTGCCTTCTCATTTCCATAGTGTTTTCGCGCACCTTCATGGGAAAGATATGCCATGCAGTGGTTACTGCTGTCACAAACAATTGCGCCTGACGCATGAGATGAACCGCGGCCAATGGCATATAACATATAGGTTCGAATGGCAATTGCCTGTGCCCGCAACGCCTCTCTTTGATAACTTGGCCCCATTTCACGCATCATGGCACCTATAATATATTCCCCCAGTGTCATGGTCACCACCGATTTACTGTCTGTTATGTAAACCGTAACAAGTGTATCATCCACATTATAGGGCTTTTCGGGCTCGGGCTCCGGTTCGGGCTCGGGTTCCGGTTCGGGTTCCGGTTCGGGCTCGGGTCCCGGCTCGGGTTCGGGCTCGGGCTCGGGTTCGGGCTCGGGCTCGGGTTCGGGCTCGGGCTCAGGTTCGGGT